>NZ_VKDB01000007.1 GCF_007280555.1 Deinococcus detaillensis
TCCACCGTGGAAACCGCCCGTCTGCGGGGTCAGGATCCCGTCGACGTCTTGATGTCCTTGCGCTGCTGACCTTCTACAAGCCGCTAATCAGATACGTCAGCTCCTTAGAGCGTCAGCACGTCGTAACCGGTCGGCGTGACCACCAAGGTGTGTTCGAACTGAGCGCTGGGCTTGCCGTCTGCCGTCACCACTGTCCAGCCGTCGGCCAGCAATTTGGTTTCGGGGCGGCCCATATTGATCATCGGCTCGATGGTAAACACCATTCCGGCGCTGATTTTCATGCCGGTTCCGGCACGGCCCACATGCGGCACGGTGGGGTCTTCGTGCAGTCGGTAGCCGACGCCGTGGCCGGTGTACTCGCGCACCACCGAGAAGCCGCGCGGCTCGGCGGTGGCCTGAATCATCGCGCCGATGTCGCCCAGCCGCGCGCCAGGCTTGACCACTTCCAGTGCCGCACTGAGGCTGGCTCTGGTGGCGTCCACCAACTTTTGAACATTGGGGGCCACCGCGCCCACCGTGTAGGTGTAACAGGCATCTCCGTAAACCCCGTTCATCTTGACGCCGATGTCCACGCCGATGATGTCTCCCTCCCTCAGCTTGCGGGGGGTGGGGATGCCGTGACAGATCACTTCGTTGACTGAAGCGCAGATGGTGCCGGGAAACGGATTGTTGCGCGGGCCGTAGCCGACATACGCCGGAATGGCTCCATGTGACCGGATGAAGTCCTCGGCCATCTTGTCGAGGTCTTGGAGGCTGGCACCCGGCACCACATAAGGCTCCAGCACTCGGAACGTCTCCGCGACGAGCGCCCCCGCGCGGCGCATCAGTTCTATTTCGCGGGCGGATTTGAGGGCAACTTTGCTCATAACGGATCAAGTTAGCACGCCCCCAAAGGCTCGGCGCAGCCCTCTTCACCTTTGGTTTGGGCTTGGTAACCGCCAAAGTCACAGAATCAACCGTAAGGCTTGCAAACGTGCGCGGTGCCGCGTGAGTTTAGACTCGGAAAGACGAGCGTAAGAGCCGGAGTAGTAACCCAGAGCAGGCACGTGGCCGCAAAGTAAATCCAAAGCCCCTACGGACTGCGTATATCTAGAGAAGAGCGCTTGACCCCACTGGCTAGACCGAACGAGGAGAGATCATGACCAAATTGCCCCCTGAACAAACCCCCAAAAGCGCTGAGAGCGAAAAGACCCCCAACCCCCGCCGCGAGTTTTTGCGCAGCGCTGGCATCTTCACCGGCACGGTGGCGGCCCTCGGCGGCGGCTTGGAACTGCTCAGCCGCAAGCCCGGCGCGGAAGCCCAGGCCCTGCCTGATTTGATCGGCCAAGCCAAGCGCCCGCTGGGGCCGTATGACGCCAAAGATGCGGTGACGCCGTATGAACAGGCCACCACTTACAACAACTTTTACGAGTTCGGCACCGACAAAGCCGACCCCGCCCGCATGGCCGCCAGCCTCAGGACACGCCCTTGGACCGTCAAACTCGACGGCGAAGTCAAGAAGGCGCAGACAGTAGACATCGACACCTTGCAGTCGTGGTTTCCTTTGGAAGACCGAATTTACCGGATGCGCTGCGTGGAAGGCTGGTCAATGGTGATGCCTTGGTTGGGCTTTCCGCTGGCTGGCCTGATTCGCCGGATGGATCCTACTGGCAAAGCCAAGTATGTGCAGTTCACTTCGCTGCTCGACACCAAGCAGTTTCCGGGCCAGCGCTCCAGCGTGCTGACCTGGCCTTATATGGAAGCTTTGCGGATTGACGAAGCCCTCAACCCGCTGGCGTTTATGGCGGTGGGCCTGAACGGTCGGGCCTTGCCCGGTCAAAACGGCGCTCCGCTGCGGCTGGTGGTGCCGTGGAAGTACGGCTTCAAAGGCATCAAATCCATCGTGCAGATTACCCTCACCGAAAAGCAGCCCAAGACCACTTGGAGCATCGCCGCGCCCGACGAGTACGGTTTTTACGCCAACGTCAATCCCAAAGTGGATCACCCACGCTGGAGTCAGGCCACCGAGCGCCGCATCGGTGAACTGGGCCGCCGACCCACCTTGATGTTCAACGGCTACGCCGATCAAGTCGCCTCGCTGTATTCGGGCCTCGACTTGAAGAAGAACTTCTAGCGTCATGTCAAAAGCCACTCCCTCCCCCACCAGTTCCGGCGCGGCCACTGCGGCCAGACCCGTGCCACGCCGCAAAGTCAGTAAATTTGGTGGCCTCGGCCCCGGCATCGTGGTGGGCGGCTTGGTGCCGATGGCCGTGATGCTCTGGGACGCCCAGACCGGAGCGCTGGGAGCCAATCCGGTTCAGCGCTTACAACTGCAAACCGGCGTGCTCTCGCTGGCGCTGCTGATTCTCTCGCTGGCCGCCACTCCGCTGAGGCTCGTCACCGGCTGGACATGGCCCGCCCGCGTGCGCAAAGCGCTGGGGCTGCTGGCCTTTTTGTACGCCACTTTGCACGTGCTGGTGTATCTGGTGGACAAGGGCCTGCTCAACGGCGACTTCGGCCTGGCAACCGTAGTAGACGACGTGGTCAAGCGTCCCTTCATCACGGTGGGCTTCACGGCGTGGCTGCTGCTGATTCCCCTGGCACTGACCAGTTTCAAGGGTTCAGTCAAGAAGCTCGGTTTTGCCCGCTGGACGACGCTGCACAAACTGGTGTATTTCGTGGTGGCACTAGGAGTGGTGCATTACTGGTGGGGTGTCAAAAAAGACCACACCGAGCCGCTGATTTACGGCTTGGTGGCGGCCACGCTGTTGGCGCTCCGGGTCATTTTCAAGGACTTCAGGAGTAAGAAGAAGGCAGGCGGCATGGGGAAAACGGCAACACCCGAAAATTGAAATTCGGGTGGGCGGCGTGGGCGAAAGCTTGCGCCGCTTTTGTTTTTGATGTTCCCACGGGCCCCCTTATACGTATTCCGGCCATTCTGTTATCTTTCGAAAAAACACCGAAAGCTAACTCCATTCTGGAATACGTACTTTTTCCTACTCCCGCTGTCTTGGTCAGAGCGGCACCTCTCGGGCCTGACCGCTGGTCGGGTTTCGCAGTTATTGCATAACTGTTCAACCGGAATCCGTATTACCCCAGCACTTCCCGCAGCCGCGCCACGTTTCCGAACCAAACTTCGCCGCCTTCGGTATTGGTCCAAAATTCTGGCAAGTCCGAGTCGGGGCCAGCGACACGGCCTAGCGCTTCATTGGCCAGCTCGCGCATCGGCTCTAGCTCACCGGTCTGCAAGCCCGAGAGCCAGTCGCGCAGGGCGGCGTCAAAAATGGTGGCCGTGTCACCGCTGAGGTGGGCAGCCAGAGTCTCGGCGGCGGCGACGGCCCTCGCACCCTCCTCCTCGGCCACGAAGTCGGTATCGGGGTCGAGGACGACTTCAAAGGCTTCTTGAAGCGCAAACGCGCCGTCTTCCAAAACTTCCCCAATAAACATTTTGGCCGCGTCGTTGTCAAAGGCGGCAGTTCCCCAGGTGTTCATGCGTCTATGGTACTCGGCGGCGTGGACGTAGCTGTCACTGCATTGAGGAAGACGCCCAGCACAGCTAGGGCTGTTTTAAACTGAGCAGCCAGATTCAAATCTGTTGTTTTCAAATGAAGATCATTTTCGTGACAGCACAGCAGCTCAAAGGGCACATTTGTTTGACCCATCAACCACCAGTCATCCTTACCCAATGTGAAACCTAGTTTCTGCCGCTGTTCCAGCAAAGCGGGCAGTTTCGCCAAAAGCACTGGAACATCTTCCCATTGCAAGGTTTCAAACTCCGGATGATCCTCGAATGCCGATTCTGTCCAACCATGCATAGTAATCAGCGTCGTTACGCCCGCGTTCTTCAAGACAGCTGAACAGACGCCAATGACCTTGCGCCACAGCAACGGCGAAAGCTGGGGAGTGATCCAAGTGGGGTCAGGATTCAAGGCAATACTTCCAATTTGGCTTTCAAAGCCTCAAACTCTTCGGGCGTAGTGATCTGCACGGGATGAGTGTTGGCTCAGGCTGCTCAATCTTGACCGTCTGGCCCGCACAAGCCTTACCCAACAAAGTTCACCCGCTACGCCGGTAGTTTTGACCTTATACGGCGCAGCACTCAGACCTCCACCCCCACTCCGTACCGCCGCTCCACATACGCTTCCATCAGTTCCTGAAACTCCTCAGCGATGCGGGGGCCTCGCAGGGTGGTCAGCAGTTTGCCGTCTTGGTACACCGGAGCGCGGGGATCTTCGCCAGTGCCGGGCAGACTGATCCCGATATTGGCGTGCTTGCTTTCGCCGGGGCCGTTGACGATGCAGCCCA
Source organism: Deinococcus detaillensis (assembly GCF_007280555.1). Taxonomy (NCBI): domain Bacteria; kingdom Thermotogati; phylum Deinococcota; class Deinococci; order Deinococcales; family Deinococcaceae; genus Deinococcus; species Deinococcus detaillensis. Next base: position 4,285 of record NZ_VKDB01000007.1, read on the forward strand.
TCACGGCCACCTGCATCTCTTCGACCCCGGCGTATTTGGTCTTCCAAGTCGGCATGGTGTCGCGGATGTAGTCCTGAATTTTCTGGGCGAGTTCCTGAAAGAAAATAGACGTGGTACGCCCGCAGCCGGGGCAACTCGTCACCTGCGGCAAAAACTGCCGAATCCCCAAACTCTGCAAAATCTGCTGGGCCACCTCGACTTCCAGCTTGCGGCTGGCTCCGGGTTCGGGCGTCAGGCTGACCCGGATGGTGTCGCCGATGCCTTCCATCAGTAGCGGCGCGAGGGCCACGCTGGACGCCACCATCCCCTTCATGCCCATGCCCGCTTCGGTCAGGCCCAGATGCAGCGGGTAATCGCACTCGGCGGCGAGCTGGCGGTAGACTTGCCACAGCTCAGGAGCGCTGGACACCTTGACCGAAATCAGGATCTTGTCGTGGGCCAACCCCAGTTCCTCGGCGTAGTGGGCGCTCTCCAGGGCCGATACCACCATCGCGTCGATCATCACATCGGTGCCGGATTTGGGGCTACCCTTGCTGGCATTGGCGTCCATCAAGCGGGCCAACACCTGCTGATCGAGGCTGCCCCAGTTGACACCGATACGAACCGGCTTATCAAACTCCTTGGCGACTTCGATCATGGTGGCAAAATTGGCGTCGTGGTGCTGGCCCGCGCCGACGTTGCCGGGGTTGATGCGGTACTTGGCCAGCAGCCGCGCCGTTTCAGGAAACTCGCGCAGCAGAATATGGCCGTTGTAATGAAAGTCGCCGACAATCGGCACACTCAGGCCCACTTCCGAGAGGCGCGAAATCACTTCCGGCACGGCGGCGGCGGCCTCGCGGGTGTTGACCGTCACGCGCACCAACTCAGACCCGGCGCGGGCGAGCTGGGCGACTTGAATGGCGGTGGCCTCGGCGTTGGCGGTGTCGGTGTTGGTCATGCTCTGCACCGCCACCGGATGCTCAGAACCGATTAGCACGCCGCCCACGTTGGCGGTGACGGTACGGCGGCGTTTGGGAGAAGAAAGCGTCATGCACTCAGTTTAGAGCGCTTGAGGCAGGGCAAATGGCAGGAGGGCTTACGGGCCGCCGGCGGCCTATCCAGCGAAGGTGACGCCGCACCATGCCCTTTTGGCGGCCTTGAGTTATACTGCTATCAGAAAGTCCTCGTTGGCGGGGGTGGGTGAGGTGACCCACCCTCTCTTGATGAGGGAGGTGGTGAGACGCCCGCAAAAGCGCGGGAATACAACTTATGACAACACGAATAACAACCCAGCCCAGTAAAACTCAGTCCGACAACTTAACGCGCATCGCCGAGCAGGCCCTCAGCCCACTGGGGCTGGAAGTGCTGGAAGTCCAACTTCAAAATGCTTCGGGGCGCAGTCCCATTTTGCTGATCCGAATTGACCGTTTAGACGAGCAACCGGTATCGGTAGAAGACTTGACGTTGGGCAGCCGCACCATCGGCGCAGCGCTTGACGAACTCGATCCGATCAAAGACGAGTACCGCTTGGAATTGGAATCGCCCGGCTCGAAGCGTCCGCTGCTGCGTGCCCGCCACTTTGAGCGGATGCTGGGCCTGCTGACCCGTGTGCGCGGCGACGGCCACGCTTTTACCGCGCCGATCAAGGCGGTAGACGGCGACCAAGTGACCTTTGACGTGCTGGGCCAAGACGTGACTCTGAGCGCCGGAACCTTTCAGGCCAACTTAGCCGAGTTTCCAGCGGAACACCGATAAGTCCTAAAAGCTTAGGCCCAGAACAAAGTCAATTTTAACGAAAGAACAGAAGGAAGTGAGATGACCCAACCAGAAGTGAATTTTGCCGAAGCGCTGCGCGACGTGGCGGCGGCCCGCAATATCAACGAGCTGCAACTGATCGAGGCCTTTGAAGAATCGCTGGCCCAGGCTTACAAGCGCAATGTCGAACCCGATAAGCGCATTGAAGTTCACCTTGATCCCGACACGGGCGACCTCGAAGTGTTGGTCGTGCGCGAAGTCGTCGAAAAAGTGGACGATGAAAACCTCCAGATTTCTTTGGCCGACGCCCTAGAACTCGATCCTGACGTGGAACTCGGCATGGAAATGGAGTTTCCAGTCAGCAGCGATCAGTTCAGCCGCATCGCCCTGCAAGCCGCCAAGCAGACCCTGACCCAAAAAATGCGCGAAACCGAGCGCAACGTGGTCTACAACGAATACAAAGACAAAGAAGGCCAAGTCATCAATGCGACGGTGGTCAGAATGGACAACAAGCAAAATTACTTCGTCGAACTCGGTTCCGGCGAAGCGATTATGCCGCCCCGCGAGCAGATCCCCGGCGAACGGCTGCTCAACGGCAACCGCGTCAAGGTCTACCTCAAAGAAGTCCGCAAGACGCCCAAAGGCCCCACCATCTTGGCCAGCCGCGCCGACGAGAGACTGCTCGATTACCTGCTGCGCCAGGAAATTCCCGAGATTGCCAACAATGTCGTGGAAGTCAAAGCGATTGCCCGCGAAGCCGGTCAGCGCAGCAAAGTGGCGGTCTACAGCAACAATTCCAACGTCGATCCGATCGGGGCCTGCATCGGGCACCGGGGCAACCGCATTCAGGCGGTCACCGGCGAGTTAGGCCGCGAGCGGGTGGACGTGATTTTGTGGGACGCCAACACCCGCGAATTTATCCGAAACGCACTCTCGCCGGCCAAAGTGGGCCTGATTGAGGTCAGCAATGACCGCAGCGAGGCCACCGTAACCGTCACGCCGGATCAGCTCTCGCTGGCAATCGGTAAGGGTGGGCAAAACGTGCGGCTGGCCGCCAAGTTAACTGGCTACAAAATCGATCTGCGCGAAACGCAGGCGATCAGCGACCTCGACGCGGCCATGCAGCAGGCCATGCAAGAAGGCGAAGCGGGCCGAGAGGTCAGCAGCAGCCAGCAAGCCGCTTTCGATGCGCTGTTTCGTGACAGCCGCTCGGTGGCCACCGCCTCGCCTGACGACGAGGGCGGACAGGAGTAAGCAGCGTGAACGTGCCCGCCAGCGTCCAATTCACCACTGCCCCATCAGCCGCCCGGCACGTGCCGGAGCGTAGTTGCGTGGCCTGCCGCAAAAAGCGCCCTCAGGGCGAGTTCGTGCGGCTGATTCACACAACGGCGGGCTGGACGCTGGCGGGCAAGCACAAAACAGGCCAGCTCCAATCGGGCCGGGGCGCTTACGTCTGCGCGGATACGCCGAGCTGCTGGGCCGAAAAGCGGCTGAGGCGGGCCTTCGGCGCTCAAGCGGCCAGCCTTAGCCTTCTCCTTCAAACCCAATTACATCCTCAACCTCAAGAAATTCACCCAGCGAATCTATGAATTAATACCCCTTCCTTTTCTTTTTGCTGCCCTGCCACTCCCTGAATCAACCGTGCAGGCAGTCAACTCACCCGGAGGTGAGGCTATGTCAAAAGTCCGAATTTATACCCTTGCCAAAGACCTCAGCGTGGACAACAACAAAATGCTGGCCATGCTCGACGACTTAGGCGTGCAGTACAAAAGCGTCAGCAGCACCCTCGAAGAAGACATCGTGGAAACGATTAAAGGCTTGGTGGCCGCAGAGCAGGGCGAAGGCGCACCCACCACTGAGAACGCCAGCGGCGAGCCTGCTTCCGAAAAAACCGCGTCTCACGCTGAGGCGGCAGCTCCCACAGCAGCGGTGGCCGTCGCTGAGCGGCCCGCCGAGAACGGCTCAGCGGCCCAAACTGGCCTTCCCACCCGCGCCCCTGTGGTGACCATCATGGGCCACGTGGATCACGGCAAGACTTCTTTGCTCGACTACATCCGCAAGACCAAGGTGGCGGCCAAAGAAGCCGGCGGCATCACCCAGCACGTCGGAGCCTTCGAAGCCCAGACCAGCAAAGGCAAGATCGTCTTTATCGACACGCCGGGTCACGAAGCCTTCACGACCATCCGCGCCCGCGGAGCCAACGTCGCCGACATCGCCATCATTGTGGTGGCCGCCGACGACTCGATCATGCCGCAGACCCGCGAGGCCGTGGCGCACGCCCAGGCTGCCAAAATTCCCCTGATCGTGGCGATCAACAAGATGGACTTGCCGCAGGCCGATGTGGAGCGGGTCAAGACCGATCTGACCCAGCTCAATTTGGTGCCGGAGGAGTACGGCGGCGACACGGTGGTCGTGCCGGTCAGCGCCAAAACTGGCGAGGGCATTGAAGACTTGCTGGAATACATCTCGCTGACGGCCGAACTCGAAGACCTGCGGGCCGATCCCAAAGGCGAGTTCGCGGGCGTCATCATCGAGAGCAAGGTCGATAAGCAGGCTGGCGTGCTGGCCACCGTGATGGTTCAGGAAGGCACACTGCACGTCAGCGACTTCTTGGTGGTGGGCGAGAACTACGGCAAGATCAAGGCCATGACCGATACGGTCGGCGGGCGCATCAAGGAAGCTGGGCCTTCGACGCCGGTGCAGGTGCTGGGCTTTTCCGACAACCCCAGCAGCGGCGACAAGGTGCAGAGCGCCAAGAACGAGCATCAGGCCCGCGAAATCATCGCCGCCCGCGTGCAAAAGCGCCGCGACGAAGAAGAACAGGGCAAGCGCCGCAAGATGACCCTTGAAGAAATGATGGGGCCGCTCGGTGAGATCCGCACCGTCAACTTGATTTTGCGGGCCGACACGCAGGGTAGCTTGGAAGCTTTGCAGGGCATTTTGGCCCGCAAGGAAAGCGACGACGTCAAGATCAATGTGATGCTCTCGGGCATCGGTGCGCCCACCGAAGGCGACGTGCTGCTGGCCTCCACTGCCGAGGCGACCATCTTGTGCTTCAGCGTGGTGCCGTCGGGCAGCGTCAAGAAAGTGGCGGATCAAAAGAGCGTCGACCTTAAGAGCTTCCGGATTATTTACGAATTGATCGACGAAGTGGATCGCCTGATCAAGGGCAACGTCGAACCCGTCTTCGAGGAGAAGTATCTGGGCCGCGCCGAAGTGCGGATGGTCATCAGCCACCCCCGCAGCGGCAACATCGCCGGGTCGTACATCACCGACGGCTCGTTCAAGCGCAACGCCAAAGCCAAAGTCACGCGCGGCAAGCAGGTCGTGTACGAAGGCACCATCGTGGGCCTCAAGCGCTTCAAGGACGACGTGCGCGAAGTGCAGCAGGGCTACGAGTGCGGTATCAACCTCGACTGGAATGAAGTCATCATCGGCGACATCATCGAAGCCAGCGAAATGGTGGAAGTCGAGCAGTAAAGTTTAGTCAGCGTTCAGCGGGCCGCTTTCCAAATTGGAGGCGGCCCGCTTTCTTTTGGCGTCATTCGGTTTCCAGCACCGTTTCCATCCTCTACAACCTAACAGCACTCACGGACAAGTCAAATCAAAAGTCAAATCCGGTGACGCCACGAACATCAAATTGGGATTGCCCGACTTCATCGGCACGAAAACTTTTGACCAGGGAGTTTGAGCGTCATTGACCCGCGACATCAGCGTGAAGCTTCCGGTTGCGCCGGGGGCCAACCTCAACTGATCGGCGTTCCCACCGATAGCGACGATTGCGCCGTCTTTGACCAGCTTGCCCGCGCCGTCGGTCACGCTCACGCGGCTCTCGTCGATGATATTGACGCTGTCCTGCACCTGCTTGGTGAGATTGGTGGCCTCAAAGTTGACCAACCAAAAGCCTTCGCGGTTGCCGACGCCCGCTTGCTGTCCGGTGACTTTAAAGCTCCACACGCCGTTAGCGAGCGACTGACCCGCGCAGCCGTTGAGCGGTGCATTGGGAATAAGAGTCTTGACAGTGAGCGCCCCGCCCACTGAAACCGAGCTCAGCATCGCCGTCAGGCTGAGTACCGACACCAAAGAGAACTTTTTCATACTCAGCAGTCTAGCGAACTTTTGCCGGAACAAGGCGGATTACGCCTGATTCAAGAATCCTCTGGCGGGCCGGCAGTCAAACCAAGAAAACACAAGAGATACTCAACAGCTGATTAAGCCAGTAGACAGACATTTTACGTAACACTGCTTACCCTTTTTCACGAATCTAAAAAAGAATTCACCCAAATCTGCTCTTAAGCACTTTCCTTGTTTTGCAGAATATTCTCGTTCGTTCTGAAACATCCAGCCTCTCAGCAAACTACATTGGAGTTCACATGCCTACTAAAACCTTAGCCGACCTCGCCAAATCTATGAAGGACATTGACATCGCCATGGTCTCAACACATACCGAAGGCGGTGAAATTGCTGGACGCCCCATGAGCAACAACGGCCAAGTGGAATATGATGGCACTCCGTATTACTTTACCTATGACAAATCGCGCACGGTAGCAGACATTCGGAAGAATGCCAAAGTCTCGCTGGCTTTTCAGGGCACGAAGGCTTTTTTGGTGGCCGTCGAAGGTGAAGCCTTGCTTATTCAGGACAAAACCGAAATGAAAAAACACTGGACGCCTGATCTGGATCACTGGTTCAAAGATGGAATCGATTCTGAAGGACTGGTGATGATTCAGGTAGACGCCACCCGCATTCATTACTGGGACGGCGAGGACGACGGCGAAGTCAAACTCTGAGCCGACTCAGCTCTAGCTTAAATTGCCCTGTTCCGGCTCGGCGTCGGCTCGCCGCAAAAAATCCAGCAAGTCTTCGGGGCGCAGGAACAGGCGTCTGCCTTTGCTGCTGCTTCCCGTCACGGGGGGCCATTCCACCTGCGCCCGCCACGACTTGAGACGGCTTTCGGGCCAGATTCTGACAATTAAGGTCACGCTCCGGGATTCTTGTAACACGCCATTTACCTCCTGCCGGTAAGGTTAGCGGGGCAGGCGTGACGCGGGCGTGACAGTTAAACTACTGATCTCACCGCTCAGCGCTGCTCAAATTGATACTTCGCCGCTGGCAATTGTGAAGAGCGCGTGATGTTGATGGTGCCTCTAAAATCCACCCGTACGCCCGCCGCGTTGTGATACTCGACTGGAAATTTGGTATTGCCCACATACAGAAAGCCGTCTCTAAGGGTGATCTGGCCGTCTAAGGGCAGCGCGTTCCAAGCGGCTTGATTCATCCAAACGGTCAGGGGCGGATTTGAACCGCGCAGGGCAATGGTGTGGATGACGAGGTGACAGCCTCCGCAGATCGTAATCCCTCCGCTGAGGTTAGCTCCACAGGGCGAGCCTGAGCTTTTTTGGCATGGTATTTTGGTGAAGTTCGCTTTTCCTGTTGTTATAGATTCAGCAAAGACAGACGACGTTAAGCATAAAACAGCCGGGATCAACCAACGAACCTTGTTCATAGTTCTCCTTTTGAATCTTTCCACAGGGGCAACATAAGAAGGGCTGCGTGACCTGAGCGTGACCGGCCCTCACTCGGGTGGGAGTTGAGCGAGGTAAAAAGCCGTGAAGCGCTGGGCCTGAATCGGCGTGAGCGTCTGGGCCAACGTAGCCAAACTGTCCCGCGCCCTGAGATGAAGTTCAGGCGCGGCATCTGGCAAGCGGGCTAGCGCGAATTGAAGGCGCAGAGCCGTCAAAGCGTTCAAGCGCCGACTAGACAGTAGGGCCTGCGCCTCCGGTATCAGCGCGGCGGGAGGATCAGGCTGCCAAAGTTGCAAAGCCAGCGCGTCCGCTCTGAGGGATGGTGCCGCACTTGGGCCGATAGTGGCCAAGATTTCTTCGGCCTCTGAAGAGCGCCCCAGCGCAAATAACACCTCCCCACGTGTGAGATCAGCCAGAGTCTGTTCAGGAAACTCAGCCAAAGAACGCCAACGTTCGCCGGACTCAAGACATCTGAGCGCCTGTGTTGAGTCGCCTCTAAACAAGTTCAGTTTGGCTTGGATTGTATATTCAAACAGTCTATACGGCTCAAACTGAGGAGTCTTCACAATTTGTGTATCCAAGTTTTGTTCAGCAGCTTGATAATCTGCCAAGTCCAGCCAGAACTGACTCAAAACGATATTGAAATATGCAGCGTGTTTTTCTAATTTTGCCTTTCTGGTCAGATTGATTGCCTGAAGGAGGTTCTGAAGTGCTTTTCCCAAATTTCCCATCAATAAGTAGTAAAGATGCCAATAATATTTTTTAGCAGCATCAATACGTGGCTCCGTCAGCTTAGAAAACGCCTCTATTTCTTCCCATAGTTCCAATGACAGATCTGCTTGGCCTTCTTCTAAATAAAGTCCTAAGAGTTGCAACAAGACCTCGATCTGAATGAAGGTCATCCCTACCGCTTTGGCCTGCTCGCGTACCCACATCCACGCTGTCAGCGCCTGTTGCGTTTCACCTGACAAGTGCAGGATCCATCCTAAGTTAAACTTGGCGCGAATTTGGCCGTCTATATCGCTGGCCTGAGTCATCACCTCTACGCTTTGCTGAATGCTGACGCGGGCAGAGGGCAAATCACCATTTTCGGCTTGGCATTCGGCCAAAGTGAGATGCAGAATGCCCGCCCGACTCAGATCGCTCGGCGGATTGCAGGCGAGACCGAGGTGGAGTTGCTCCTGCGCCCACGCCAGTCTTCCCCACTGCTTAGCGGCCATTCCCGCGATCAGGTACGCCTCGGCCCGCAGCTCATCCGGCACGCCGACCCAGCTCAGGACTTCTTCCATGCGGGTCACCGCCTCGGCGTTGTTGCCGGTGCGGAAGGTCAGGCGGGCCAACTTGGTGGCGGCCTCGGCCCGCAGCGTCAGGTCGCCCAAGCGCTCGGCGAGTTGCAGCATCTCTCCCGCGTCTTGCTGCCAGCCTGCTTGCTCGTTGAGAATGCGCCACAGCGTAATCCGCTCGGAGAGCAGAGAGCACCGCTCGCGGGCGTCAGTGGTGAGGGCCAATGCCTGCGCATAGTGCGCCAGCGCCTCGCGGTAAGCGTAAACCCGCTTGGCGTCCGCCGCTGCCGTGCGCCACCACGCCAGCGCTTCGCGGTTTTCGCCTGCGGCCTGAAGGTGCTGGGCAATCCGGGCGGGCGGGCTGCCGCGCCGCTGCAAAGTGGCGGCGAGGCGGCGGTGCAGCAAACGGCGGCGGGACGGCCTCAGCTCGTCGTCCAGCACGCGGCGCACCAGCTCGTGCCCGAAGCGGTAGCCCAGTGGGTCGGCCCGCAAGAGTCCGGCTTGCTCAGCCCGCTCGAGGAGTTCTAAACTTGTCCACTCGTCTAGAGCGGTGGTTTGGGCCAAATCCTCGGCGGCAAAGACCTCGCCCGCCAAACTCGCCGCGTCCAGCAAGCGGCGGGCCGAGGGGCCGAGGCGCTCCAAACGCTCAAGCAGTGTGCCGCGCACAGTGATTGAAAGCGGCATGTCTTCGTAGGTGGGATTCACGCTGTCGTAAACCGTGTGCCAGCCGCCTGCCGCGTCTTGCCAGAGACTGCCGCCCTCAATCAGGCCGCGCAGCGTTTCTTGCACGAACAGCGGGTTGCCGCCCGTCGCCTCATGCAGCCGCTGGGTAAAATACTCACCCCGGCGGCTGCCTGACACGGTACGAATCAGCGAGAGCAAATCGGTTTCGCTCCAGGGTTCAAGCCGGAGTTGCCGCGCCAGCCCCGCTTTCTCGAGGGCGGAAAAAGCGGCGTGGGCGTGCGGACGCTCGGAGAGTTCAAAAGCCCGCGCCGAGACGAGGAGCCGCAGCGGCTGACTCTTGAGACGCTGAGCCAAGTTTCCAATGACTTCTAAGGTGGTGGCGTCGAGCCAGTGGGCGTCGTCAATCAGTAAGGTGATGAGCGGATTGGCGGGGTGCGGAGATTCAAACAGCAGCAGCACGGCCTCGCTCAAGACCTCCACGAAGCGGGTGCGCTCGGCGGCATTGGGCGCGATCTGGCTGGGCGTACTTTGGCTGGGAGCAAGTGGGCTGAGTGGAAGTGGACTGGGCAAAGACTGACTCAGAAGAGGACTGCTCTGAGGCGCAGAACTGGCACTGGCCGCAGAAGTTGTTGCCCCGCCGGACACTTCCGGCAACAAGCGGGCGAGTTCTCGGCGGGCGGCCTGACTCAGCGGCCACCCGCTTTCTGCGAGAAGCGAGCGCAGCAAAGGCAGCAGCGGAGCGAGCGGGGTGAACTGGGTCAGCTCTTGGGCGCGAACCACCCAATACCTACCGCGTGAGCGGGCCAGTTCTTCCAGCAAACGGGTTTTGCCCACCCCCGGCTCGCCAGTGAGCAGCACCAGCGGGACTTGCAGCCGCGTCACGGCCCGCCAAGCCGCGTCACGGGCGACGAACGGCAGTTCGAGCGCCGTCACCGACAAGGGAGCAGACAGCGGCGGGCTGAGCGCCTGCGTCAGGTAACTTTGTTCGAGGTCGCCGCGCCGAAGCTGCTCAGCGATTTGGAGCGTGTGCGGCAGCGGCGTCAGGCCGAGTTCAGCGCTCAGCACCTGACGGCAGCGCTCAAACTGCTTCAGGGCCGCGCCGCGTTCGCCCAGCAGACCGTAAAGGCGCATCACGGCGCAGTGCCGCGCTTCTTGTAGCTCATCGGTTTGCAGCAGGCGCAGGTGGGCTTGCAGCGCCCGCGCATACTCGCCCTGCGCTTCCCAGTCGGCGGCTTGCTGCGTCATGGCGGCTTGCCAGCGCAGCGAGAGCTGCTCACGCTGCGCCTGCGCCCAGTCTTCAAAGTCGGGGCTGGCGGGCCAATCGGTGTGGCTCAAAAAGTCGCCCCGGTAGGTGGCCAGCGCCGCTTCACGTTCGCCCACGTCCAGCAGCGCTGCAAATTCTAGAGCGTCCACCGCGACCTCGGGGCTGAGGCACAGCAGTTCGTCTTGCGTTTCGATCAGGGCTTCCGGCACGGCGGAGCGCACGCGGCGCAGCAGTTGGCGCAAATTGGTGCGTGCCCGCGCTTCGTCGCCGTCGTCCCAGAGCAGTCCGGCTAGGCGGCTGCGCGGCGTGGGGCCTTCAAGCGCCAGATACGCCAGCAAGCCCGCCGCTTTGCGAACCGGCAGTTCGAGCGGCTGACCTTGGAAGCGAATCAGGGGAGTGCCGAGCAGCAGCAGCTCAAGGGCCATAGGCCTTACCTCTGGAGGAGGGCGGAGGGCAAAAAAGCTCGACGCTTTTAGTGTAGCCCAGTCAGCAAAGCTGCGCCCCGCGTGGAGCGGAGCGTCTTTGCTTTTTGAGTTGTTTGGAGCTATTCAGTTGTCAGGGATAGTGTCAGCTTGACGCTTAAGTTGAGGACAGATGCCCCCGGCGGGCGAGTGGATATTTTGGAGGCCGCGCTGCGTGGTTTTGAGACGGCTCATAGCGAGCAGCGACGCTAACTTGAATATTACTCCGCCTTTCCCGTATCAAAAGCACAAAACCCCCACCACTCCGGTAGGGGTTCTTGCTGTGCTGGACGTGGTGCACTCGACTGGAATCGAACCAGTGGCCTGCCCCTTAGGAGGGGGCCGCTCTATCCGACTGAGCTACGAGTGCGGGAGCGGTGAAATCCTGCGTCCAGCAGTATAGAACACTTGCCGCGCCGCGTGCCAACCCCGAGCCGATCAAGCCGCATACAGACAGCCAAAACAAGGTCTTTACTGCTTGCCCATCCTGGCTCATATATTACGTCATAAACAGAATTATGCTACAATACTTCTATGAATGCGACTATCGATACAGCGCTTAAAACGGTGGCCCCGACCCTCTCCATCGGCAGCGCCCGCTTGCCGCTGAGTGACGCAGGACGCCTGCACGCCGCCAGCGCCCTGAGCTTTTTGGGCCTCGGTCAAGCAGCAGCGTGGGCGCAGCAAGACTGGGAAAGCCCGCACTGGAAAGCTTTTGAACAGATGCACAGCCTAAGCCATGAGCTGAGCGACTTCGGCGCGGGGCCGGAGCCGACCCTCAGCGTGGCCGAGTTCGTGGCCTTGGCCGCCCAGACGCAAACCACTTCCGCCCGCCGCCTTCAGCGCAAAATGGCCGACACCTTCGCCCGCAGCTTGATGGGCGACATCCGGCTGGCCGCCGAGGTGGCCGAGCGCAGTTCAGAACCGCTGGCCCGCAGTTGGCTGCACGCCCGCTTGGAATCCCAAGACGCCCGCCGCACCTTGATGAGCGCCGCTGCCAAGCACGGCGGACACGGCCCGATTTTTGGACAGCTTGGCAGCGTGAGTAACCGCAGCGTGCTGGGCAAAGACAGCGCCACCCTGCGCCGTGAGCGCGGCGTCAAGCAGACCCGCGACGGTCTGGGCACCGACGAGTTGCGCCGGTTGTCGTACCTCGACGCCGCCACTGCCGCCGCGCTGGAAGGCGGCACTGTTCAGGGCAACGACGCTATTTTGGAACTCCACCGCAAAGTTGCTGGGCGCGAGCGCCAGACTTGGGCAGGCGGGCTGGATAGAGCAGGCTAAATTTGTTTTTCAATTCAAAAGGGTGACCCCGTGAGAAGATGCAGCGGGGCCGCCGCTTGTCAGGGTTAGGCTCCCCAAAGTTCAAAGGAGCCGCCAATGACCCGAGAGAGCGACGCAAATCCGCCAGTTCCGACGACTACAGCCGCGCCCGAATGGGGACGTGCCTACACCGCGCCGGACATCACTGTTTACTTTGACAAAGCACGCTGCATTCATTTCGCCGCCTGCATTCGCGGCTTGCCGCAGGTGTTCAATACCGACGCCCGCCCCTGGATTCAGCCCGACGCCGCGCCCGCCGGGGCACTGGCCGAAGTGGTGCGCCGATGCCCCACCGGAGCGCTGCACTATGCCCTGGCCAGTGGCCCCGCTGAGCAACCGGAAGACACCACCATTCAAGTCTGCGAAAAAGGCCCGCTGTTCGTACGCGGTGATCTGAGGATGGCCGCGCCGCAGGGCAGCGTCCACGACACCCGCATGGCCCTGTGCCGCTGCGGGGCGAGCCACAACAAACCGTTTTGCGACGGCTCCCACCGCAACAGCGGGTTTGAGGCGGCGGGCGGCGAGAAGTTGAATCAAGGCTGAGGACGGGAGTTGGGGAGTGGTTTGGGTACCGATAGGCCTACTCACCTCACCAGACGGAGTGATCTGGCCTTCTAAAAACCTTCAAGTGCCTTCCCAAACGGAATACAAACCAACACCCGCACGCGCCGCGCCGCGCTTCTCTATGCTGTAGGGTATGCCTCTTCAACATCTTGCCCTTCTTTTTTCCCGCCTGCGGTCACTGTGAAAGCTGAGATCATCAGCGTCGGCACCGAATTGCTGCTCGGCGAAATCGTGGATACCAATGCGGCGTTCGTGGCCCGCGAACTGTCGCTGCGCGGCGTGACCTTGCAGCGCAAAGCCACCGTCGGTGACAACTTGGAGCGCATCAGCGGCCTCATTCGGGAATCGCTTTCCCGCGCCGACTTGGTGATTTTGGGCGGCGGCCTCGGCCCCACCGACGACGACCTGACCCGTGAGGGCATTGCCGCAGTCGCCCACGAGACGCCTGCTGAAGACCCCGAGTTGCTGGCCTGGCTCAGCAATCTGTTTACTTCGCGCGAGCGCACGATGGCCCCAATCAACCGCAAGCAGGCCTGGCTGATTCCCTCGGCCTCAGCGCTGCCCAACCCACTCGGCACCGCGCCGGGCTGGTTTGTGACGCTGCCGCAGGGGCACGAATTTGCCGGAAAACGGATTGCGGCCCTGCCCGGCCCGCCCCGCGAGATGAACCGCATGTTCAGAGAAGAACTGCTGCCCCGCCTGAACCTTCCCACTTGGGCCTTTTACGCGGTCACGCTCCACACGTCGGGCATCGGTGAGAGCGATGTGGCCACCCATTTGGGCGACCTGACCAAAATCGCCAATCCCAGCGTGGCTACCTACGCCCGCAAAACCGGAACCGACGTGCGGGTGGCCGCCAGTGCCAAGAGCGCTGAGGAAGCGCGGCAGCTGGCCGAACCTGTCCTAGCGCAGGCCCGCACCGCTTTGGGCCGCTACATTTGGGCCGAAGAAAAAACCGGCGACCCGCCCGCCACCCTTGCGGGCGCAGTCATCAAGCTGCTGGCTGGACGGAGCCTCGGCTTAGTGGAAGCAGGCAGCGGCGGCACTTTGGCCCTTCAATTTGCCGGCGCTGCTGCTCTTAAAGGAGCCGCCATCTCGGACGATCACGCCACTTTGCTGACGCTCGGCCTGACGCCGATCACCCTTTCCAGAGACGGAGCGTGTAGCGAAGCCGCCGCACTGGAACTCGCTCACGGCGCACGCGAGCGGTTTGGAACCGGGATAGGCCTAAGCGTCTGCGCCGCCGCCGAGGGTGAGCAGCAAGGCCAAGTGGCGATTGCCATCGTGGGCGAGGGCTTAGAGCGCGTCGCCTCGGTCAATTGGCCGGGCGACGCCGGGCAAGTCCGCGAGCGGGCCGCCAGCACCGCGCTGAACTTGGCATTTCGGGCGCTGAGTGCAGCCGAAGCCGATCAAACGCAAGCGGGCCAAACCCAAGCCAACCAGACTCAGGCGGGTCAGCGATGAGCAAGCCGCAGAAGAAAGGCCAACCGCTGAAGCTGAGAGCCGCGCCACGCCGCCCCACTGAACGCCCAGCCGAGCCCAATCTGTCCCAGGCCAATGCATCCCAGGCTGCTGAACCGAGCGCTTATAAAGAGACGCCGCCCGAGCCTCAACACAGCCAGCCCAGCCGCCCACCCCAGCGCAGTGAACGAAGTGAGCGCCCAGCCGCCCAGAAACCACGTCCAACCGGGCCCGCCGGCGATAAGCGTCCTCGCAGCAAACCGACTCGGGACGCGCCCGTTTACGATACCCACCAAGCCAACCTGCGCCTCTTTTTTGCCCTCAAAGTGCCGCCGGAAGTCGCCGAGCAGCTTGCCACGGCCCAAAAGAACTTGCGCGGCAATTGGCGCTCAGTGCGGGCCGATCAGTTGCATGTGACGCTGGCGTATCTGCCCGGCGTTGACCCAGCCAAAATAGACGCCCTCAAGAAACTGGGCGAGCAAGTGGCCGCACAAACCGCACCGCTGAGCCTCAAGCTGCGCGGCACCGGGTATTTTCCCAACGAAGGCAGCCCCCGCGTCTGGTTTGTCAAAGTGGAAGCCGAGGGGCTGGAAGAATTGGCCGCTGCGCTGCGCCTTGGCCTTACGGAACTGGGGGTGGACACCGACAACCTCGCCTTCAAAGCCCACATTACCCTGGCCCGCAAGAAGGGCGCAGCTCCCCGCTTGCCGCCCAAAATTTTTGACCTCGGCTGGGATGCGGGCGCGGTGACGCTTTACCGCAGCCACCTCCAAAAGACTGGGCCGATCTACGAGAACTTGGCGATGTTTAAGTTGCGCGGCGAATTTCGTGCTACCATTATGTCCAGTGCTGAATCTACTCCAGACATAACCGCCGACATTGCATCTGCACCAAGCCAACTCGATCTGCCAACCGATCTGTCCCCGGAGGACACCCCATGAGCAAAGAAAACCCCAAAGAGACTTCCGCCCCCAACAACGAAGCCGAGCGCACCAAAGCCATCGACACCGCCATGAGCCAGATCGAAAAGCAGTTCGGCAAGGGCAGCATCGTGCGGCTGGGAGCCAACACCAAGCTCGACATCCAGGTGATCAGCACCGGCAGCCTCAGCTTGGACTTGGCGCTGGGCGTGGGCGGCATTCCGCGTGGGCGCGTCACCGAGATTTACGGCCCCGAGTCCGGCGGCAAAACCACTTTGGCGCTGGCGATCATTGCTCAGGCCCAAAAAGCCGGCGGCACGGCGGCCTTCATTGACGCCGAACACGCCCTCGATCCGGTGTATGCCCGTGCGCTGGGCGTGGACACCGACGCTCTGCTGGTGTCGCAGCCCGATAACGGCGAGCAGGCGCTGGAAATCATGGAACTGCTGGTGCGCTCGGGAGCCATTGACGTGGTTGTCGTGGACTCGGTGGCCGCGCTGACCCCCCGCGCCGAAATCGAGGGCGACATGGGCGACTCTCTGCCCGGCCTGCAAGCGAGATTGATGTCGCAGGCTCTCCGCAAATTGACGGCCATTTTATCCAAGACCGGTACCGCCGCCATTTTTATCAATCAGGTGCGCGAGAAGATCGGCGTGATGTACGGCAATCCGGAAACCACCACTGGTGGGCGGGCGCTCAAATTTTACTCCTCGGTGCGCTTAGATGTCCGCAAAATCGGCCAGCCCACTAAAGTCGGCAACGACGCGGTGGCCAACACCGTCAAAATCAAGACCGTTAAAAACAAAGTCGCCGCGCCGTTTAAAGAAGTGGAATTGTCGCTGGTGTTCGGCAAAGGCTTTGACCAGCTCACCGACCTCATTACCTTGGCCGCCGATATGGACATCGTGAAAAAGGCGGGCAGCTTTTACAGCTACAACGAAGAGCGCATCGGGCAGGGCAAGGAAAAAGCCATTGCTTACATTGCCGAGCGCCCTGAACTCGAAAAAGAAATCCGTGAGCGCGTAACGGCGGCCATTAAAGCGGGCAATACCAAAGAAGTGGCCAAGCCCGCCGCACCGGAAGCTGAATTGGCAGTGGCGGAGTAAAAGCAGTGTCAGAGTAAAAAAGTTAAAGGAAAAGGGCAGCGGCGCGAGTCGCTGCTCTTTTTTTGTCGGCTGGCCAGAGGGCCGCTAAACTGCTGCCATGACCCCTGAAGCCACCCTAACGCCCGAGGCTTGGGCACGCGCCCTGAGAATTGACCCGCAGCCGCCCTACACACCGCACATCGGGGCGTTGGTGGAAATGCTGAGCTACACCCGCCTGACCACCCTGCAAGCGGTGGAGGGCCTAGACAAGCAGGATTTGGACACCACTTACGACGACTTTCCGCACTCCATCGCCATGCTGCTCGGCCACCTGGCCGCCGTGGAGCGGGCTTATCAGTACATCAGCTTTGAGAATCTGGACCCTTTCGCGGGCGACGTACCGGCTTATGACCGCTACCTCGGCGCGATGACGTTTGGCGAACACGGCCTCGCGGTGCGGCGCTTTCAGCTCAAAGAACTGCTGGATGAACTGGCCGACGTCCGTGCCGAAACATTGCGCGAGCTGGGCAAGCGCGATGACGCGTGGCTGAGTCAGCGCCTGAGTTTGCCCGAAATGACCGATATGAACCACCACTGGGTCTGGTTTCACGTGTTGGAAGAAGAACTCAGCGACAGGGGCCAGATTCGCCTGCTGCGGCAAGCCATCTTGCGGGCGCAGACTACTGAAGCAAGCCCGCCAGATTTAGCGAATGAGTGAGGCGAACGCCGCCGCGTCGGCACCGATGATCACCGGCACCCCCGCTGTGTAAAGCAGTGCAGCGACGTCTTGGCTGCGCGGCGGCCCCGACACGTCCCGAATGGCGATGCCCAGCACCTTGCCGGGGTGCGACTTGGCAAAGGCGGTATACACTTCGGGGTCTTTCTGGGCGGTGTCGCCGATCAGCAAGAACTGGCCGGGCAAGTCGGCGGCCAACTCATTGAGCGATTGGGTTTTGTGTTGAGTGGAGTGCAGCAAGGTCTGAGCGTCCAGCGCCCTCAGCAACAGTGGGCCTTCCGGCAATCCCCGCGCCGGCAGCACCGAGCGCAAAAAATCGCTGAGGCCCAGAGGGCTGTTGGAGAGGTAAACGAGAGAGTAGCCCCGCGCCGCAAAACTGTTGTAAAGCGGAGCGATGTCGGGGAAAGCTGCCCGGTTGCTGACGGTGGCTCCGAGGAAAGTGGAGACTGAACTTCGCTTCCCTGCCCCAGTGATCAGCACCGTGTCGTCCAGGTCGCTGATCACCGTCACAGGCGCGTCGGACAAGCTGGGAATGTTGGGCGTCACCTCTTCCCCACTCGCCAAGCTGACTTTGACGGCTCCAGTCGCCTTCAGTTCACAGCGGGCGTGGCCACCCTGATCGGTGATCACGTTGAGGCTTTGCTCGCCCACCTGACACACCACGCCTATGCCCGCCGCGCCCTGAGGCAGCAAACGGGCGATGTTTTGCAGCACGGCTGGCCCACCGCCGCGCCAAGCGTCGTAAGCGTCCACCTGAATACTGAGGTGGGTGGCCCGCGTAGAGGCCCAGCCCGCCACCGACAACGTGTGGGCAGGCGCGGCGAGGGCAACAGGCAGAGACAAAGCAGATACGGACAAGCAGAGCAAAGCGGCGGCGCGAATCATGCTTCAGCTTAAAGGGCCAAAGGAACCAAACGGTAAAGCAGGCCAAACAGTTTCAGCCTACCCGCCCAAACACTGCACTTACGGATGTACGGTCACCGTCAGTTGGCCGTCTGCGCCGCGCTTGCCTTGCTGGGCCAACACGTCCACGGTGTACTGCTGCGTGGGCGTGTTGGCCGCAGCGCTGAGCCGCATGGTGGCAGTGGTGTTGGCCACCACTTCCTGCGGCGCGATGACGGCGCTCAGCACGCTGGGCAGCAGCTGGGCACTGAGTTTGACGGGGCCGAGCTCCGCTTGAAAACCGCCGGGCCGCACCGTCACTTCAATGGTCTGGCCGGGCCGCAGCGTCACTTCCGGAAGTCTGCCGCCCGACGGCGTGCCGAACACCACATAACCGCCCGCGCAGCCCACGGTACGCAGTTCGCTGATATCGCGCACCCCCAGCCCCAACGCCGGAAACAGCGAAGAAATCGCCAGCCCCAACCCCAATGCCGGACGCCGCTGACGGCTGATCTGCTGCGCTGCCAGCGCAATGCCCCCCGGCCCCAAAATGAGCGGCGGCAACAGCGCCAGCACGGTATGGCCCTCACAGGCCGGCAGCAGCGCGTATCCAACCGTCCTCACCACCAGATACAGCAGTGAGCCGAGCAAAAATCCAGCCAGCGTAAGCTGGTAAGACGGGCGGGGCGGGCGCAGCAAAGTCATGAGGCTTAAGCTAGCGCGGCGGGTGGGGTACGGGTGTCCACTCCCTCATCCTCAGCGCCCCCGATTTATTCAGCGCTCTTCTTGCGCCAAATCCACCAAGCGCGTCACCAACTCGGCGTAGCTCAGGCCCGCCGCTTCCCACAACTTGGGATACATGCTGGTGGTGGTAAAGCCCGGCATGGTGTTGACTTCGTTGAGGTACAGCTCCCCAGTTTCTTCGACGTAGAAAAAGTCGATGCGGGCCAGTCCGGCACAGTCGAGTGCTTTGAACGCGGTGAGAGCCAACTCACGCACACGGGCGGCGACTTCAGCAGGCACCGGAGCGGGAATGTGCATACTGGCCTGCCCCTCGGTGTATTTGGTGGTGTAGTCGTAAAAGAGCGCTTCGAAACGCAGCTCCCCGACTGGGCTGGCCTGCGGAGCGTCATTGCCCAAGATGCCCACTTCCAGTTCACGCGGCTTGTGGGAGGCGGCGGCTTCCAAAATCACCCGGCGATCTAAGGAAAAAGCCAGATCGAGAGCCGCTTCCAAGTCCTCCGGGCCAGCGGCGCGGCTGATGCCCACCGAACTGCCCAAGTTGGCGGGCTTCACGAATTGGGGGTAGCCCAACGACCCTGCGGCGATCCGCACACTTTCGGGAGCGCTGCGCCACGCTTGACGGGTCACCAGGCGGTACTCCACCTGCGGCACGCCCACCGAAGCCAGCACCTGTTTGGTCATCACCTTGTCCATGCTGGCAGCGCTGCCCAGCACGCCCGAGCCCACGTAGGCCGCGCCAGTCAACGTCAAAAAGCCCTGCACCGTGCCGTCCTCGCCGTTGGGGCCGTGCAGCAGCGGCCAGATCACATCGAAGCCCGCCACTTCGTAAGGGCGCAGCTCACTTGAAACCGGAGCCGCCGAGTCCTGAGCGCCGCCCAGCACCCGCGCCGTGTCTGCCCGCCCCAGCCAGCGGCCTGCCGCGTCAATGACCAGCGGCGTCACTTCAAAGTGTGACGCCGGCAAAGCGGCCAGTACACTCTGGGCACTCATCAAGCTGACGGCATGTTCACCACTTTGGCCGCCGCACAGCAGCAGGACGCGAGTCTTTTGGGGGGCAGTGGTTTCAGGTTGGGGGGAAAAGGGAGGCACACTCACGCCCGGCAGTATGCCAGTTTGGAGCCGCACAGCAGCGCAACGGCGTGCCGACATCAACTGAGCAAGGTTTCGTCTGAGCTTATCGTGTGTATCATGCTCCTCATACTCATGACACACATGCCAATCGTGACACGGGCTGCGGACGTGTCAGGCAGGCATCAGCGTTCGGCGGGCTTTCTCATCTTGGACTGAGTTCACCATCATACATTCGTCTAGATGTTGGGTTATGATGCGCGGGTCTACACATGATCTTCACTCCTCACCTCGGTCACTCACTGCGGTGAATCAAAGGAGAGATCAGCCCCTATTTTGGAGGAGAACACATGAAACTGAAGCACACCATGTTGCTCACGGCCCTGCTACTCGGCTCGGCTGCTTTTGCCGCCACGCCCAAAGACACGCTGGTACTCCAGCAGTCCAACGACACCCCCACGCTCGATCCGACGGCCAATTACGACACCGGCAGCGCCAACATGATCGAGAACATGTACGAAACCCTCTGGACTTACAAAGGCAACAGCCTGCGCGAATTCACGCCGCTGCTGGCCACCAAAGTGCCCACCTTTACCAACGGCGGCAAAACGCTGACGGTTGATCTGCGCAAGAATGTCAAGTTTCACTCCGGCAACGCTTTTAGCTGCGACGACGCTCAGTACACCTTTGAGCGCAATCTGGTGACCAACAGCGCTGAATCCGGCAACTGGTTTCTGGCCGAGGCGCTGACCGGCACCCAGTCCAACGCCAACGACGACAAGACCGTGACTTGGGACAAGATCAACAAAGCAGTCGCTTGCAACAGCAAAGGCCAATTGGTCTTCACCTTACCCAAAGCCGACCCCGCATTCCTCGCCAAGCTGGCCTTCTCGGGTCAGAGCATCCTCGATAAGCAGTGGGCCATCAAGCAGGGCGAATGGGACGGCACCGAGAAGACCTGGAAAGACTGGGTCGGCAAGGACGTTCAGGGCAGCAACCTCTCCAAGAACCCCAGCGGCACCGGCCCTTACCAGCTGGTCAACCGTGACGCCAACGCCCTGCTGTTCAAGGCCTTCGCCGGGTACTGGGGTGGCAAGCCCGCCATCCAGAACGTGATCGTGCAAAAGATTCCTGAACTCGCCGCTCGCCAGCAAGCTTTCCTGCGCGGCGACGCCGATTTGATTGAAGCCGGCAGCCGCGCCAACATCGAAGAGCAGCTCAAAGGCAAGCCCGGTGTGGTCATCGTGGACGGCCTGCCCAACACCACCGCCACCGGCATCTTCATGAACGAGAACATCAAAGCCAGTGACGCGCTGGGCAGCGGCAAGCTCGACGGCAACGGCATTCCCGCCAACTTCTTCAGCGACGCCAACTTGCGCCGGGGCTTTGCCAACTCGTTTAACTACGCTCAGTACATCCAAGACGTGCAGCAGGGCAAGGGCAAGCAGCGCACCATGTTGCTCCCCGATTCGTTCCCCGGCTACGACGCCAAAATCAAAACCTACAGCTACGACGCGGCCAAAGCCAAGAGCTACTTCCAAAAAGCCTGGGGCGGCAATGTCTGGAAGACCGGCTTTACCCTGAACGCCGATTACCGCGCCGGAAGCGTGGCCGCACAAACGGCCATGGAAATCCTCAAGAAGAACGTGGAAGCGCTCAACCCCAAATTCAAGATCAACATCAAGGCCAAGCAGTGGTCGGAAATGCTCAACGACTCCAAGCAGGGTAAAGAGCCGATGATCATTATCGGTTGGGCACCTGATTACGCCGACGCCGATAACTTCATGTACACCTTCTACTCCAGCAACGGCTACTACTTCCCGCGCAGCAACTGGAAAGACGCCGCTGTGGACAAGTGGCTCGATCAGGCCCGCGCCACTGTCAACACCGCCGAGCGCAACAAGCTCTACTCGCAGGTCGCCAACCGCGCCTATGAGCAGGCCCCCTACTTGCTGGTGCCCGCAGGCGTCAATGTCTTCGCGGTGCGCGACAACCTCGTCGGCGCAACGGCAGCCAACTACAACCCGATGCTCGGTTCCAGCTCCCTTTACAACGGCTCGCCCTGGAAAGTTCTCAGCAAAAAGTAAGTCTCTCTTTTAGATTTTTAAGGTTAAAGGGGAGCGGACGGTGAAGAGCCGCCGCTCCTCCTTTTTGGTGTATGACTCTTTTTGGTGCGTGAAACGGCGCGAGGCGTAGACGGTGTGGCCTTCACATCGGCGTGAGTTTCCCGTGTTCTTCTATGCACATTGAGCAAATAGGCGTACGTTAGGGAGCAATTATGGATGATTTCTCAAAAAAGCCGACCGGCTTAAGGAGCAGCGGTGCTTAATTTCATTATTCGGCGCGTCGCTCAGATCCCTTTGGTAATGCTGGCCCTCTCACTGCTGCTGTTCGTGATTATCTTTCAGCTCACGCCCGAGCAGCGGGCAGCAGGTTACATCCGCAGCGAGCAGCAAGCCGCGCAGATGGACTCCATCATCCGCCAGCGCGGACTCGACAAGCCCTTTCCGATTCAGTACAGCAAATGGCTGGCCTCCACCGTGCAGGGCGACCTGGGCTTCTCACGCACCAGCAGCAAGCCGGTTCTCGACACTATCAAGGAGCGGCTGCCCAGCACCATCGAGCTCTCACTCTACGCCGGCATCCCGATTGTGCTGCTGGGCATTTGGCTGGGCACCCTTTCGGCGCTCAACAAAGACCGCTTCGTCGATCAGTTTCTGCGGGTCATCGCGGTGTTGGGCACCAGCTTACCGAGTTTCGTGCTGGGCATCGTGCTGCTTAAATTTCTGTACGGTTCTTTGGGCTGGCTGCCGGGGCCGGGGCAGGTGGACGTGCTCAACCAGTTCGCTGTGCTCGACCCGACCTTCAAGCACTACACCGGCATGCTCAGCATCGACGCCATGCTCAATGGCCGCTGGGCCGTGGCGGGCGACGTGCTGCGCCACTTGGTGATGCCAGTGCTCACACTGGTGATTATCTTCAGCGCCAATATCCTCAAGGTGATGCGGGCGCAGATGCTCGAAACCCTGACCAGCGATTATGTCAGGACTGCCCGAGCTAAGGGGCTGGGCAGCAAAGCGGTCAACCTCAAGCACGCCCGGCGCAATGCGCTCTTGCCCATCGTGACGCTGACCGGCTTCGTGGCCATCAACTTGCTGGCCGGCGCGATCATCACCGAAACGATCTTCGCTTATCCCGGCGTGGGGCAGTGGGTCGGGGACGCCGCCCGCAACCTCGACATCTCCGCCGTGATGGGCTTCGCGCTGCTCTCCGCCGTGATCGTAGTGGTCATCAGCACCCTCACCGATCTCTTTTACGGGGTGGTGGATCCGCGTGTGCGCTTTGACTAAGCTGCTCCCCTTAAGACCAACCCACCCAAACTTCTGTAAGGCGGCAACTCTATGACAACCATCCCCGCGCCCAAACCCGCAGCCACGCCGGGCCGCCTCAAGTCGTTTTTCACTTCACGTCCGGTTGTCAAGTTGCGCCGCAACAAGCTGGCCGTCGTCGGCCTGATCATGACTTTTATTTTTCTGATGGTGGCTTTGTTTGCGCCGTTTATCGCTGCGCCCAGCCAAGCGGCGGGCGGCAACTGTCTAAGAGACTTGGGCATCTCACAGACCAATCAAATCTACAATCCGGCGAGCGGGGCCTTCTGGAAGATCTTGTTCGCCGCGCCGGACAGCTGCTACCACACCGAGCGCGAGAGCTTTTCGCCGATTCCCACGCCGCCGAGCAAGGAAGCCTACTTCGGCACTTCGCAGGGCTACGACATCTTTTACGGCATGATCTGGGGCACCCGCGTGATGATGAAAATGGGCCTGGTCATCGTGGCAATTACCCTGATCACCGGCATCATCGTGGGATCGATCAGCGGCTATTACGGCGGCTGGATCGACAACGTGGTGCAGCGCTTCATTGACGTGATGCTCTCGCTGCCGTCCTTGGTGCTCACCATCGTGCTGATTACCGTGCTGGGAGCCAGCATCAGCAGCATTATTCTGGCGTTTTGCCTCACCGGCTGGACCCAGTACGCCCGCATCGTGCGCGGCGACATTCTCAGAACGCGCAACCTCGAATTCGTAGACGCTGCCCGCAGCTTGGGCGCACGCGACTTTCGGCTGATCTTCAAGCATGTGCTGCCCAACTCGCTGGCTTCGGTGCTCACCATCGCCATTTTGGACTTGGGCACCATTCCGCTCAGCATCGCCGCGCTGTCCTTTCTGGGCATCGGACTGCCGATCGGCTACACCGACTGGGGCCAGTTCATGAGCTTTGCCCGGGCCTGGATGGACAACCAATACTGGTACGTGACCGTGCTGCCCGCCGTGTTCATCATTTTGTTCAGCCTCGGCTGGAACCTCTTTGGTGACGCAGTGCGCGACGCTTTTGACCCGCGCACCCGCTGAAGAAAGCGCCCAAACTGCCCTACCAAGATTGTCACTAATCCCCCCAACGTAGGGGGGTTTTTTGATGTGTCAGACAACATAAAACCCACATCAATTCTGCACATGGACGGCGCAGAATGTCGGCAATGAAAACCCGCTTGCTGCTGTTGGCTCTGGCCCTAAGTGCTTCCTCGGTGGCGCTCTCGCAATCTACGGCGCACCCGGCGGCGTCACTGAGTCCGTCCAGCCGTGATGTGTCGACGCCCAAGGCAGCGGGACACGCCGATGCGCCCTCAGAGGCCCAGAACCTGTTCAACGACGTCAACGACCTGATTCAGCAGCAGTACGGCGGCCTTAGCACTGTAGACCGCCCGGCCCTCACCGCCGAGTATCAGCTGCGCTTAGAGGCCGTCTGCGCTCCTGATCCGCGAAGCTGCGCCGCCGAGAAAGCCTTTCCGGTGCTGTCGGCAGAAGTCAATGCACTGGGCGACGAACACAGCTTTTTTGAAACCCCCGAAGATTTCGGTGACTTCGTGACCAGCGCAACCGGCGGCAACCGCTTGCAATTCGGGGTGCGTCTGGCCACCCTCGACGGTGAGAGCCGTTTGGTGCTGGACGTGATTCCCGGCAGCGCCAGCCAAGACGCGGGCCTGATGCGCGGCGACGTGCTCAAAACTATTGACGGTCAGCCGTACACCTTCGCGGGCCTGAAAGCCGCCAAGGAAGCCGGCAAGCCGACCACCTTGAACTTGGAGCGGCTGGGCCAGCCGGTAACCGTTACGCTGACCTCGCGTGAAAGCAGCTCACGCGATTTGCCGCGCCTGAGCTACCTGCCCGCGCCCGAGGGCCAAAGCGGTCAGATCGCCCTGCTGAGAATCCCCACCTTTTTGTCGGGCGGCAACGTGGCCCAGACCGTTCACGACGAGGTGCGGGCAGCGCAGGCCAAAAAAGCAGCCGGGATCATCGTGGATTTGCGCGGCAACACCGGCGGCGACCTCAGCGAGTGCGACGGCTCGGTGAGCGCCTTTGTGCCGACCTTTACCCGCCTCGCCAAGCTGGCGCAGGGCTCGAGCCGCACGGTGGTGCGCGGCGGAGCACGCCTGGACGACGGCCGCATCCGCAGCAGCGTGCAGAGTCCGGCGCTGTGGACTGGCCCCCTGACCGTGATGGTCGACAGCGGCAGCGCGTCATGCAGCGAATTTTTTGCTTACGAGATGCAGTACGCCAAGCGGGCCACCATCATCGGTGAAGCGACGGCGGGCGTGGGCAACACCGCCACCCGCGTCTTTCCTTTGGGCAGCGGCGCGGGCTTGCAACTGACCATCCTCAACTACACCAAACCCGACGGCACGCCCTATCCGGTGCGGGTCAAGCCCGACGTGAGCGGCAGCACTGATCTCGCGGCGCTGAGTAGGGGCAGCGACACTTTGCTCAGTGCCGCCGCCCAGACCCTTAAAACGGCCCCGGTGCTGGTCGCGGGCAATGACACCGACACCACCACTAGCAACTGAGCAGGAGGAGTATTTGGGCAGTGGTTGGGCAGTTCAGCGCTTGTAGACTTTGAAACGGGCGGTGAGATCAAAGGTGACGCAGGGCGCTTCACCCGCGTAGATGGGCGCGGCGCAGACGGTCAACTTGCCGCCCGCGCCGAGGGTGTCGGGCACCTTTTCGCCGGCCAGATCAGAGAGCTTGACGAACTTGGCCACCAATTCGAGGTGGCCGTAGCCTTTTGAATCCACGGCCAAATGCAGCGGGTCAGCGCCAGGATTGACCAGCGGTGCGAGCGGCAGCCACTGGGTTTTTCCACCGTCCTTAACGCCCGCTTCCTTGACAAACAAACTGGCCGAGACGCGGGGAATCACAAAAAAAGTTCTGCGGCCCGGCCAGCGCTCACGCAGCGCCAGAGGCAGAAGCAATTTACACTGGCTGTACTGTTCGTCGGGCAGCACGAAATCCACTCGGATCGCCTTGAAATAGCTGTCGGTACACACCAAGCTGATTTTTTCGCGGGGCACCGTGAAGGTGGCGGCTTGGGCCGAGGTGGGCAGGAGCGTGAGCAGCAACGCGGCCAGCCAAAGACGAGCAGGTTTATTCATGGCACTCCTCAGTGTTCGGAAAGTGAGTCAGTGTTCAGAAAGTGGATTGTTACTGACTGCTAGCGGATGAGTTGAGCCTCCACTGTGTCGGTGGGCGGGTTGTACTGACAACTGAACTCGGCGCGGCCAGAGAAATTGGAGCTGGACTCCACCCAGCCGTCCCAGCGTTTGCCGTCGGTGTTGGCGGTGATTTGCTGGGCCGCTTCGGCGTCGGCGGGAAACTGGGCGGCGAGCTGGCCGAGTTGATTAAGCAGCTCATGTTTACAGCGCTCGATCAAGGCGCTGGAAGCGACGCCGCCCGACAGATCATCGGGGGCAGCGGGTTGCCGAAAGACCAAGAAAACCGCTGAGGCCCCCGCCCACACCACCAGCCCCGCCAGCAGCCAGCCCCAGCGCGTCGTCCCTGCCCGCTGAGCCGCCCGCACTTCGGCGCGGTAAGCCGCCTGTGCTTGCTGGTGGGCCACGCGCTCCTGCTCAGCCCGCTCGGCGTCAGCCAAGGCCGTTTCCTCCGCTAGAATTTGCCGCTTCTCCTCCTGGCTCAGCACACTCTTAGAGTAGCAAGATACTCACTTGAGTATGATGAGTTTATGGCTCAAGACGAATGAGCTGAATACAACAAAAGAGCCTACCGGGGTGGCAGGCTCTGCTGGTCAAGCTCAGTTCTCTTTCGAGCTTACTTGGCGTACTCGGTGGCCCGCAACTCTCTGACCACGGTCACCTGAACTTGTCCTGGATATTCCATATCCTGCTCGACTCGCCCGGCAATCTCGCGGGCCAGCAAGACGGCTTGGGCATCCGACACGCGGTCTGGTTCGACGATCACGCGCACCTCGCGCCCAGCTTGAATGGCGTAGGCCGAGTTGACTCCGGGAAACGACACGGCGATCTGCTCCAAGGCTTCAAGCCGCTTGATGTAGCTCTCCAGCTCTTCGCGCCTCGCACCGGGCCGGGCCGCGCTGATGGCGTCGGCGGCGGCGACGAGCACCGAATAAAGCGTCTCGCCGTTTTCCGGGTCGTGGTGGTGGGCAATCGCGTCGATGACTTCCAAAGGCTCCGAGAAGCGGCGGCCCAAATTGACACCGATCTCGACGTGGGTGCCCTCGATCTCGCGGTCGATGCTTTTGCCCACATCGTGCATCAGTCCGGCGCGGCGGGCCAGGGCCGCATCCAAGCCCAGCTCGGCGGCCATGATGCCGGTCAGGTGCGCCACCTGTACCGAGTGCTTCAGCACATTCTGGCCGTAACTGGTGCGGAAATACATCCGCCCAAGCAGCTGCATGATGCCGGGCTTGAGGCCGACCACACCCGCTTCGATAGCGGCTTCTTCGCCTTGGGTGTGAATAAAGGCTTTCATTTCATCTTGAGCTTTATGCACCATCTCTTCGATGCGGGTGGGGTGAATCCGCCCGTCTTGAACCAAGCCTTCGAGGACGTGCTTGGCAACTTCGCGGCGCACCGGGTTGAACGAACTGAGAATCACCGCTTCGGGCGTGTCGTCAATGATCAGGTCTACGCCGGTCAGGCTTTCAAAGGCGCGAATGTTGCGCCCTTCGCGCCCGATGATGCGGCCTTTCATGGCGTCCGACGGAATCGGCACCACGCTGACGCTCATGGCCGCCGAAGTCTCGGAGGCGCTGCGCTGAATGGCCTGCGCGATGACGTGGCGGGCAGTACGCTTGGCGTCCAAGCTGGCCCGCTCGGTCATGGCCTTGACCCGGATGGCTTTTTCTTCTTCCAACTCGGCGTCGAGGTGCGTGAGAATTTGCTCTCTGGCCTGCTCTTCGCTGAGGCCCGCGACCTCGTAGAGCTTGAGCTCGGCGTGCCTGATTTTGTCTTGGAGGGCCGCTTCGTCGGCGTCGAGGCGCTGCTGGTGGTGTTCGAGCCGCTCTTCGTGCTGATCGAGTTTGTCGCCGCGTGCGTCGAGCTGCTCGGCGCGGCGGTTGAGCCGCTCAATTTCGCGGCCCAAGTCCTCGCGCTCGCGGCGGGTGTCGGCCCGCTCGACTTTGAGGCTCTCGCGCTCGCGGGCGGCGTCCTGAATGAGTTGATCGCGCTGGGTCGTGGCCTGAGCCACCATCTGCGCGGCGCGGTCGGAGGCGTCTTGAACGAGTTTGCTGGCGTCTTTGCTGGCGTCGCTGCGCTGGCGCTCGGCGTCTTGTCGGCTGCGGGCGGCCTCGGCCTCGGCGTCTTGGCGCAGGCGTCCGGTTTCGGCCAGTGTCGCGCTGCGAACGCGCTCGGCCTCTACCTTGGCTTCTTGCACGGCGCTGTTATCAAGCGCCTGACGCTGCTGCCGACCACGCGGAAATCCAATCACGTAGCCGCCAAACAAACCCACCAAGACACCGAGAATGACATACATCAAGGTCATACTGGCTCCTTTGGGATTTTGCCTTGCTGCCTTGCGGCGGGTTTTTCGGCCTTCCTCCTGCATTCAACTGCGCGGCCCACCGGCCCCTCTCTTAACGAAGTCCTGAGTGGAAAGAAGCGAAATTTGAGCGGCGAAGTGGACAAACCCACCGAAGACATTCCTGCGGCGCTTCTCACTGCTGCCTTCCCTGAACAAGCGGTCAGCTCCGGCGAAGAGCGCCTTAAACTGGTTTGAGAAAAGCGAGTCCAAACAAAAAGGGAACTGGACTCAGAGAGCAGTCTAGTACGGATTGAGGCTGCCCCCCCGCCGAGCGTTACACAACTTGCACACGAACCGGGCTTTGCTGTAGATCAGCCGGTGCTGCTTAGTGGCCGCCCGCTATCATGCGGCCATGACGCCTGCTGACTCCGACTTCGCTGCGGCCCGCTTACGCCCCAACCGCCCGAACACCGAAATCCCCCTTGTCGGTGACAAGCAGGACAAAGCCGCCGACGTGCAGCGGATGTTTGCCGACATCGCCCCGCGCTACGACCTGCTCAACCGCGTGCTGAGTTTGGGCGTCGACAAAAGTTGGCGGCGGGCGGCGGCCAGCGAAGCTTTGCTGCTCCATCCAGCGCGGCTGCTCGACGTGGCCACCGGAACCGGCGACTTCGCCTTGGAGCTCAAGCGCCGCTCGCCGCACACCGAGGTGATCGCCTCGGATTTCGTGCCGCAAATGCTGGAGATCGGACGCAAAAAAGCGGGCGGCCAGCACCTCGAGATCAGCTTTGAGGAAGGCGACGCTCTCAATCTCCCCTACCCCGACGCCAGCTTCGAGAGCCTGACCTGCGCTTTCGGCTTCCGCAACTTCGCCGATTATCAGCGCGGCCTCGCCGAGTTTTGGCGGGTTCTTAGGCCCGGCGGCAGATTGGTGATTCTGGAGTTTCCGCCACCTGCCGAGGGACTGTTTGGATTGGCTTTCCGCTTTTACTTCCAGCACATCTTGCCGCGCATCGGAGCAGTGGTCAGCGGCAACGGCGGCGCGTACACCTACTTGCCCGAAAGCGTACTGGCTTTTCCCGACCCGCCCCACCTGGCGCGGCTGATGCACGCCACCGGCTTCCGGGTGCGCTATCGCCTGCTCAGCGGGGGCATCGCGGCCATTCACGTGGGCACAAAAATCTAAGCCAAAAATGCAGACGTAAACTTTTTCAGAATGTAGGCGGCACGGCCTGACGGCTGTTGTCTGCGGCGATGCGGTTGACCTGAAAGGCCATTCGGCCCGCGCCGAAAACCGGCGAGCCGCCGATGGTGCCCAGCGCTTGCCCGCGCACGACCCTCGCGCCCACGTCCACGCTGGGAGCGTCGAGGCCGATGTAAGCGGTGGCCAAGCTGGCACTGTGCTCGATCAGCACCACCCAGCCGAGGCTGGCGTAATTGGTGACGGCCAGCACGTTGCCGCCCTGTGCGGCCACCGCCTGACTGCCTTCCGGGGCGCTGATGACTGTCCACGGCACCGATACCGAGAAGTTGGCCACCACGACCCCGCCCGGAAGCGGAAAGCCCAGCGGCCCACTGGCGGGCGGCAGCGGCGCGAGCTCAATACTGGCCTGCTGCTGCTGCGCCTGAATCTGGCTGGCCCGAGTTCGCAAGCTGGCTTGCTCCTGCGCGTTGGCCGCCGCCCGCTGCTGGCTGGCCCGCTGCTCAGCGGCGGCTGAGGCCTGCGCCGCCGCTTGTGCCTGGGCACGCTGGAGAGCAGCTTGGCGCAGAGCTTCTTGCCTCTGGGCTTCACGGATAGCGGCGAGGCGGGCGGCTTCCTGACGGGCACGTTCCTGCGCTTCACGGATGCGGCGCAGCTCCTCGGCGCGGCGCACGCGCTCGGCTTCGATGCGCCGCCGCCGATCTTGCTCGATGCGGCTGCGCTCCGAGACGATATTGCCCACCAAACTGTTGATGCTCTGGGCGGTGAGGGCTTGCTGGGCCTGCGTTTGCAGCGCCAGCGCCTGCTTGCCCGCCTGCGTTTGTTGCAGCCGCGCCACCAGGGCTTGCTGCTGGCTCCGGGCGTCACGCAACTTGGTGAGCTGAGCGAGTTGCTGGGCACGTAAATCTTGCAGCTGGGCGGTTTGGGCGGCTTGTTCGGCTTGCTGGGCTTGCAAGCTCAGGCGCTGGCTTCTGAGTTCTTCAATTACCGCCACGTTGTGCTGGCCGCTCATGTTGGCGTAGCGGGCGCGAATCACCAGATCTGACAAGCTGTTGGCTTGGTTGATCAAGCGCAAATACTGGCCGCTGCGCTCGCGGTAAAGCAGCTCAAGGAGCTGGCGCACATCGGCTTGCAAGCGGGCCACCTGCTCGGAGGTGCGCGAAACCTGCGTTTTGGTTTGCGCCAAGTCGGCAATGGCCGCCCGGATGGTTTGTTCCAGCTTGAGTTTCTGGTTTTGCAGCCCCGCGATTTGGTTTTCTAGGCGGTCAATTTGGCCCAGCACATCTTTTTGCTGAGCGCTGAGCGAGGCGATGTTTTGGCGCAGGCTTTCGAGCTGCTTTTTTTGGTCGGCGCTGAGCTGCTTCTGGCCGGAAAGCTGCTGCTGAAGACGCTGCAACTTTTGGCTGGTGGTGGACAGGCCCAAGTTGTAGGGATCGGGCAGCGTGGGCAGCGGCTGGGCAGAGAGTAGCGGTGACGGCTGGACAGCAGCAGGCGAACCGAGACTGTTTTTCGCCGCCGGACTGTTCTTTGCCGTGCCCTGACTCAGCCCAGCTTGAACCAAAACCAAGCCAGTCAGCAGCGCGGCAACGGCGGCGGGCCGGTTGCTCATTCCAGTTCCCGCAGATAGCGCTGCGTGGCAAACACGCTGCCCGCCAGCCCGACCAGCACGCCCAGCAGCAGCAGGCCGATCAGCACCGGCGAAACGGTGGGCAGATCGGTGATGATCGGCAGCACCGGCACCAGCTCCTGCACCCGCAGAGAGAGTTGCAAGTAGCTGGGGGCCAGCAGCGCCGAGGCGATCAGGCCCGCCAGCAAGCCCAGCAGCACGCCCTCGATCAGGTGCGGAGCGCGGATGAAAGCGCGGGTGGCTCCCAAGAGGCGCATCACGAAGATTTCGCTGCGGCGGGCATAGATGGCGACCCGCACGGCGCTGAGGATATTGAAAAGGGTACCGATCAGCAGCAGGCCCACCAAGGTGTATCCGGCCCCGCGCACGGCGCTGAGCGTCTTGACCGTTTGATCCACGTAACCCGCACCGTATTCCACGTCCACGACTCCCGGCAGAGCGCGAACTTGCTCGGCCACCGCCCGCGAGTCTTCGACTCGGGCAACCCGGAGCCGCAAGGTATCGGGAAACGGATTGCCCGCCAGCGTCGCGGCTTCCTCGGCATACGGGTAGTCGCGGCTCATTTCGCTCAGCACTTTGGCTTTGCTGACGAGCTGCACCTCAGTGACCTGCGGCTGATCGCGCACGGCTTTGGTCAGCGCGGCGGTGTCGGCTCCGTCACTCAGGAAGGCGGCGATTTCCACTTGCGATTCGAGCTGCGCCAGCGTGCGGTCGACGTTGAGGGTCAGCAGCACCACGAAGCCCAGCATCAGCAGCGTCAGGGTCATGGTGATCAGGGTGGAGAGGGTGGCGGTGAAGTTGCCGCGCATTTGCAGCAGGGCCTCGCGCAAATGAAAGCTCATAGCGCGTAGCCGCCGTAAGGGTCGTCACGCACCAGTTTGCCTCTACGCAGGGTCAGGGTGCGGTGGCGAAACGTTTCCACGAGGTCGCGGGCGTGGGTGGCGACCAGCACCGTCGTGCCGCGCAAATTGACATTTTGCAAGACCTTGAGCACTTCACGGCTGTTGTCGGGGTCGAGGTTGCCGGTGGGTTCGTCGGCCAAGAGCAGCGGCGGGTCGCCGACAATGGCGCGGGCAATCGCGACGCGCTGCTGCTCACCCTGCGAGAGTTGCACCGGCAGGGCGTGCTTTTTGTGTTCAAGGCCCACCGTCCTGAGCGCTCCGCCGACCCGTGTGGCCCACTCGCGCCTCGGCACTCCGGTGACGCGCAGGGCGAACGCCACGTTGTCCTGGGCGCTCAGGTGCGGCAGCAGCAAATTGTCTTGAAAGACCATCCCGATGCGGCGGCGCAGGGTGGAGGTGCGCCCGCCCTTGTAGCGGTTGAGGGCCTCGCCCGCCACCAAGACCTCGCCGCGTGTGGGCAAATGGCGCTTGATAATCAGGTTCATAAAGCTGCTCTTGCCCGCGCCGCTTTGCCCGACCAGATAGACGAACTCACCTTTGCCCACAAACAGGTGCACGTCGTCGAGCGCCAGCGTGCGGGTCACGGGGTATTCCAAACTGACGCTGCGAAATTCAATCATCGGAAAACGGGCCGCCCAGCAGTGAAGTCAGGCGTGAAGTACTTGAGTGGAGGAAGGATCATAAACGCGCACAGCATAGCTTAAGAGCAGATGAATGTGACCGAAACGCGGCTCATGAGAGCGCCGGGCAGCCGCGCCGCCAATACCATTGCAGGCTACAGAGCCGCTCCAAACCCGGCATCAATGTCACCTTTAGCTTAGCCAAACTTCACCTGCTGCCGCTATGCTGAGTGGGTGAGAAAACGAATTTTACTCGTCTCAGGCGCACTTGCCGCCACCGCCGCCGTGGGCTACGCGCAGTTTGCGACCTACACCACCGCCGACATCACCAAAACCACCGACGGCAAAGCCTTCGTGCAACTGTTCGGCGCACTTCACCAGCTGTATCTCAGGCCGCTGGACGACGGCAAGCTGATGAGCGGAGCCATAAAAGGCATGATCGCCTCACTGAACGACGAATTTACCTACTACGAAGAGCCGCAGGACAACCAGACCAGTCAGGAAAACCTCAGCGGCGAGTTTTTTGGCATCGGCATTCAGCTGACTGCCGCCAACACCGACGGCACTGGAGCCAAAGTCGATACCGTCTTCAAGACCGGCTCGGCCATTCAGGGTGGGGTGCAGACCGGCGACATCTTCCTTAAAATTGGCGACAAAGACGTGACGGCCATGAGCCTGAACGACGTGGTGAGATTGGTGCGCGGCGAAAAAGGCACTAAAGTCAACATCACCTTTGGGCGCGGCAAATCCACTTACGCCGTGGCGCTGGAGCGTCAGCCGGTCACCATTATCAGCGTGGAGCAGACTATGCTGCCGAATAACGTCGGCTACATCGCGCTCAACACCTTTTTCAGCGAGAAGGTCAACGAGCAGTTCTCGGCGGCCGTGCAGAGCATGAACAAAAAAGGCGTCAAGAAACTGATTCTCGATTTGCGCGATAACGGCGGCGGGCTGCTCTCGTCGGGCGTGTTCGTGGCCGATCAATTTTTGCAAAAAGGCCCGATTGTCTCACTGCGCGACGGCAAAGGCAAAACCACCGTCTACGACACCGCCAAGGCCCAGCCCACCGATTACACCGGCCAACTGGTGCTGCTGATCAACAAAAACAGCGCCTCGGCCAGCGAGATCGTGGCCGGAGCCTTACAGGACACCAAGCGGGCCACCATCGTCGGTGAAACCAGCTTCGGCAAGGGCGTGGCCCAGACACCCGTGCAACTGGTCAACGGCGCGGAGGTCAGGATCGTGGCCAACGAGTGGCTGACTCCCAATGGCCGCCAGATTCAGAAAAAAGGCATCACGCCGGACATCAAAGTGGACGACAACCGCCGCCCCATTCCGCTCAACTTTACTGGCAGCGGCGTCAAGGCCGGCACCAAGCTGACGCTGAATGTCAGCGGCAAGCCGGTGGACGTGGTGGCCGACAAAGACGGCAAGTTTACCTACATCGCCCCGCCTGCTCCGCAGACCCGCAGTGCCGAGCAAGGCGTAGCAGTGGTCGATCCGGCCAAGGACGCCGAGCTGGCGGCGGCCCTCAAGCAGTTTAAGTAAAGGGGAATCTGAAGGAAGACCTCCCTGGCCCTCTTCCTCTCCATTAAGCTCAGCCCAGCAACAAGCGCCGCCCCCACAGCACGGGGCGGCGCTTCATTTTGAGCAGCCCTCTGCCGTGCGGCGCAAAATCACGTACACTGAGCGGCACATGAGCGCCGTTATTCACTTGCAAGCGTTGGGGCTGACCGAATACGAGGCCCGCGCCTACACTGCGCTGCTGGCGCTTGGCCGGGCGGTGCCTGCCCGCGTGGCCCGGCAAGCCGGTATCCCGAGGCCCAAGATTTACGAAACCTTGGAGCGCCTAGAAGGGCGTGGCCTGGCCACCAAAGTCGGGCAAAACCCGTTGGAATACGCGCCCCTCTCGGCCCGCGAGTATCTGGCCCGCGCCCGCCGATCGTTTGATGACCGGCTCGGCGCACTTGACCGCGATCTCTCGCGCCTCGCACCCGACCCCGCGCCCGAAGCGGTCTATCACCTCTACGGCGAAGCGGCGATTACCGCCATCTGCGAAGACCTGACCCTCAACGCCCGCGCCAGCGTCATCATGGCGGGCAGCGCGGCGCTGCTGGAGCGCTTAGAGCGCCTGACTCCGCGCGGCGTCAAGGTCAGTCAGGCGTCACTGGTGGGCCTGCCGAGCGTGGCCGCCACCGGGCAGAGCGCCTTCTTGCTGGCCCGCGACGGTGAAGCGGCCATCATCGCCCACTTCATTGAAGACGGCGAAATCGGTGAGGCGCACGGCGTTCACACCCATAATCCGGTAATCGTGCATTTGATCGAAGGCTACGTGCATTTGGCAGAGCAGCATCAGGGACGAGCGAAAAAGAGTAAGGACGTACAGAAAGAATAAACCTCAATTGAGTACAGCGTTTGATGGATGGGCAGTGCAGGAAAATGCGAGAAGCGCGAGAAGATCAATTGATCTCGCCATTGTCTTACAAGCTGCGGCCCTCACTCCACTTCAAAGCCCGCATCCCGCAGGCGCTGGCCCGCACTGCTGGCCGCTTCACCCACCACCCGCATCACAAATTCGCGCTGGCCCTGCGCCGCCCCACTGGTGGCCAGCGAAATGATGT
Source organism: Deinococcus detaillensis (assembly GCF_007280555.1). Lineage (NCBI taxonomy): Bacteria > Thermotogati > Deinococcota > Deinococci > Deinococcales > Deinococcaceae > Deinococcus > Deinococcus detaillensis. The sequence goes on from NZ_VKDB01000007.1 coordinate 39,818, forward strand.
TGCTGGGCTGCACCGCCCGGGCGGCTTGCTCCAAACTGCCGGGCACGTCCGGTAAGCGCAGATACAGCCGCTGACCGCCTTCGTCTTGGCCGAGCGTGTGGGTAAAGGCCTCAAGCACGTCGCCCACCGTCAGGATGCCGCACAGCCGCTGCCGGTCGTCCAAGACGGGCAAGCCGCCGACGCCGCGCTGGCGCATCCGCAAGGCGGCGTCTTCCATGTATTCGCCGACTTGGGCCGTCAAGACGGGCTTGGCCATCATCTCGCCCACCGTCAGTTTGCTGAGCAAAAAATTGATTTCCCAAATGCTGAGAGTGGCGGCTTTGCTGGGCACCGCGTCCCTGAGGTCTTTGCGGGTGGTGATACCGATCAGACCGCCACCTTCGTCCACCACCGGCAGCCGCCGAAAGCCGCGCTGGCTCAGCGAATTGAGGGCTTCCATCACCGGGGTGGTGGGCAGCACGGTGAAGGGGTCGGGGGTCATCCAATCGCGCACCAACATACCCAGCATTCTAGAGGGCGGGCCGGGCAAGTGACGCTGGGCTGACTCACACCTTCACGAAGCTCAAAAATGACCATGCTAGCTTGCTGTTCATGAAGCGCACCCTCAAGCTCAGTCTGCTCGCTCCCGCCCTCCTCGTCGGCGGTTTCGCTCTCGGCAGCCTCACGCCCCACGCCCAAACTGCGCCGCAAAAAATCGCTTTTGTCGATGTGGCCCAGGTTCTTAAAGCCCACCCCGATAACGCCGCCGTAGTGGCACTCAAAGCCAAGGCCGACGCCGAACTCAAGCCGCTGAGCGACCAGATTCAGGCGCTTCAGGCCCAGGGAGCCAAAATCAGCGCCGCCGACAAAGACAAGCTGGCCCAGCTCAGCGCGACGATCAGCAGCAAAGCCAAAGACTACGACAGCCAAATTCAGGTTAAAGTCAAGCCCATCACCGAAGCGGTCGACACCGCCGTGAGCGCGGCTGCCAAAGCCAACGGCGTGGCCGTGGTGATGGACGCAGCGACGGCTCAGGGCTTGGTGGTTTTTGCCGATCCCAGCACCGATTTGACCGACGCGGTCAAAACCATAGTCGCCAAGAAATAATGCCGCGCAGATAAGTCAGCAGACTTCCATTCAGCACTTTGATATTCCAACAACTCGACAGGCGGCCCGACAAACAGTGTTTGAGCCGCCTTTTGAGTGGAGAAGCCGCTGAGCTTTCTATCCACTATTCAGAGCAGGGAGATGCGACGTGAAGGTAGAGTTGAATTTGAGCGCCAAACAAACCACCATGCTGGCCGCCGTCCTCATCACCGGACTGGCGGGCGCGGCCACCATCAAAGCGGGCAAGTTAGGGCTGGTTGACGTGCAGCAAGTGATTGCCAGCAGCAAAGGCGGCGCGGATTTTACGGCCATCAACAAAAAAGCCGACTCGGCCCTGGCGATTCAGGTCAAGACCATTCAGACGCTGCAAAACAAGATCAGCAGCGGCAAAGCCAGCGCCGCCGATGTGCAGACGCTCAGCAAAGCCCAAACCACTTACCAAACCGCCAGCAAAACCTACGACGCTCAGCGCCAAAAAGCCTTCGCCCCGATTGCCCCGGCGGTGAACGCGGCGGTGGCGGCGGCGGCTAAAGCGCAGGGCTACACGGTGGTGCTCGATAAGCGCAAGGCGGCGGCCAGCGGCGTTATCATCTATGCCAACAGCCAAACCACCGACCTGACAGCGGCAGCACAAAAAGCACTTAAAAAGTAAAGCCGCTCTTTACCTGCCCGCCTTCCATTTTTGCTGGAGGGTGGGCAGCTTTTTATACTGGAGCTATGACTGAACCGGATAAAACGGAACCTGAAACGCTTGAAGCCGAGACTCCATTGGCCCGCCACCTCATCTTCGGTGAGCAGCACGACCGCATTCAGGGGCGCTTGGAGGAACTCGATCCCGATTTGGCCCGCTATATCCGTGAATTTGCCTACGACACGGTGTATCAGCGGGCCGGACTCGATCTCAAGACCAAAGAGCTGCTGGCCTGCGCCCTGCTGATTGGTCTGGGCGCACAGAGCGAACTCAAAACCCACCTGCGCGGCGCGTTGCGGGCCGGAGCGAGTGAAACCGAAGTGCGTGAAGCGCTGCTGTTCATGATTCCGTACCTGGGCTTTCCGCGTGTGGTGGCTGCTTTTGGACAACTTCAGAGCTTGCTGGAGAAGCAGAAAGAATAAGGAAACAACAATGCGCCGCCCAATTTTACGGGCGGCGCACTGTTCAGAAGACGATTCAGAGAAAAACGTTAAAGAATTTAAAAAAGAATCAAGCCGAGTTGGCCGGCATCCGCAGCGCATCTTCCGGCGGGGTGTAGGGCAATTCCAGCGCGTCGGCCACGCCCTGAAAAGTCAGCTTGCCGTTCATGGTGTTCAGGCCTTTTTTCAGCGCCTCATTGCCCAGCAGCGCACTCACGCCGTGATCGGCCAGTTGCAGCGCAAACGGCAAAGTCTGGTTGGTCAGCGCGAAGGTGCTGGTGCGCGGCACGCCGCCGGGCATGTTGGCCACGCCGTAGTGGATGATGCCTTCTACCAAGTACACCGGATCGTCGTAAGTGGTGGGGCGAATGGTTTCCACGCAGCCACCCTGATCGACGGCCACGTCCACGATGACGCTGCCTTCTTGCATCAGCGGCAACATATCGCGGGTGACGAGGTGCGGAGCGCGGGCACCGGGAATCAGTACCCCGCCGATCAGCAGATCGGTTTCGGGCAGCAGGGCGCGGATATTGGCCTCACTGCTCATCATGGTGGTGAGTTTGCCGAAGAACACGTCGTCTAGGTAGGTCAAGCGGCGGTGCGAGACATCCAGGATGGTAACTTTCGCGCCGAGTCCCATCGCCATTTTGGCCGCGTTGGTGCCGACCACGCCGCCGCCGATGATGACCACATGCCCCGCTTGCACGCCCGGCACGCCGCCGAGCAGCACGCCGCGCCCGCCCTGCGGCTTTTGGAGGTGGTAGGCTCCGGCCTGAACGCTGAGGCGTCCGGCGACTTCGCTCATCGGCGTCAGCAGCGGCAAGCTGCCGTCGCTGCTCTGCACGGTTTCGTAAGCGATTCCGGTGGTGCCGGAAGACAGCAGCGCCTCAGTGAGGGCGCGGTCAGCGGCGAGGTGCAGATAAGTAAACAGCAGCAAATCGGGGCGCAGGTAGCCGTACTCGGCTTCAATCGGCTCCTTGACTTTGACGACCATCTCGGCGGCCCACGCTTCGGCCACGCTGCCGAGTTCCGCGCCGGCATCACGGTAGTCTTGATCTTGGATGCCGCTGCCCACGCCCGCGCCGCGCTCCACGGTGACTTGGTGGCCGCGCCGCACCAGCATGCCCACGCCGCCGGGGGTGAGGGCCACGCGGTTTTCTTTAACCTTAATTTCCTTGGGAAGACCTATTTTCATGACGCTCCTTAGCAGTGGCTCTACAGATTTCAACTTGAATGCGCCCTTATACTAATCTTCTCAGCGCTCCGAAGATTGCCGAAGATAGCCCAGAAATCAGGCGTTCTGGCAATATCATTGCGCCAAAATAAGCGCTAGACTTCAAAAATGTCTCAAGCCGAACTTGACGCCGTAGATCGCCGCATTTTGGGTATTTTGCAGCGCGACGGGCGCATCGCCAACACCGAACTCGCCGACGAGGTGGGCCTGACGCCTGCGCCCACGCTGCGGCGGGTGCGCAGGCTGGAGGAAGAAGGCATCATCCGGCGCTACGTGGCTCTGCTCGACCCCAAAAAAGTCGGGCGCGACCTGACGGTATTCGTGAATGTCAGCCTCGATAAGCAAACCAAGCCCGGCTTTCAGACGTTTGCCGAGCACATGAGCCGCCGCCCCGAAGTGCTGGAATGCTACCTCTGTTTGGGCGAGAGCGACTTTCTCTTAAAAGTCTGCGTACCGGATCTGGACGCTTACCAACGCTTTTTGGTGGACGTGCTGGCGGCCATTCCGGGCGTCAGAAATACCAACAGCACCATCATCGTCAAGCATGAAAAGAGCACGACCAGTTTGCCGCTGGACTGAGCGCACTCAGGTTCAGGCGGTCTGCTCCAGTCAGGGTTGTGGCAGAGGTTCGGCGCTACACTGCTGGGCGTGTCATGTGTCTTGAGGGCCGTTGGAGCCGAATTTGAAGTCGACGCTTTTTTGCGGCGCAGCCGATTTTCACCGCTGAAAGTCTGGCGGCGCGGCGACCGGGTCAGCGCCAAATCCGCCGACGAAACCGGGGCGGCCTCCCCAAAGCATGGGCAATCCGGCTTCGCGGCGCTGGCCAGTGCGGCTTCGTTCCGCAAGACAGCGCAGCAAGTCAGCGACGCGACTTTTTTTCTGCGGCGGCACGAAGCGGCCCTCTCGGCGCTGGCCGATTGTCCTGGCGTGGAAGCGATTTTGCTGGATTTCGGCATCGAAGACTGCCCGCTGCACTGGAAAAAAGATGAAACCCAAACCAGTTACTTTCCGCCGGAATTGCTGGTGCTGATGGCCAAGCTGCGCATCGGTTTGGTGGTCACGCGCTACCCCGAAACCGCCGACTGAAGTTGTGGCGGGGGCGCTGGGGACACCCATCCCACGCCGGAGGCCTAGAGTAAGGCCTCATGAAGTGGTTAACCGCTGCTCTCCTTTCCGTCGCCGCCGTGCTGGGCGGCTTGCTGCTCGTGCGCGGCAACACTGCCGAAGCTCTTGGCGGCACCGCCCTCGACCCCTCGCCAAGCATCAAAGCCATGCCGATGCTCGGCGACAACGGCCAGCCCGCCGATCTGGGCGGCCCCGCCGAGCAAGTCCGGCTGGTCTTTTTCGGCTTCACCCGCTGCCCGGATGTCTGCCCGCTGACGCTGGGGCGGCTCTCCAAGCTGTATGGGCAACTCAGCCCTGAGCAGCAGCGCAAATTGCGAGTCGAGCTGGTGAGCGTCGATCCTCAGCACGACTCGCCCAAAATCCTCAGAACGTATCTGGATAATTTTGACGCCAGCTTTCGCGGCCTGACCGGCACACCCGCGCAGGCCAAAGCTGCCGCCAACGCCTTTTTCATTCTCAGCACCACTACGGGCGGCAATATCTTGCACGGCGATCAGGTGGCCGTGCTCGACCGCCAGGGCCGCTTCCGGCGCGTCTACAACAGCGAATCGCTGGGCAGCGGCGAACTGGCCAATGATCTGCCGCAGTTGCTGAAGGTGTACTGAGCGAGCGGCTAAAGGTGCAAATTTTCAAACTGACCTCTCAACGAAAGCAGGCCACCCCTTCTGATGAGGGTGGCCTGCTTTTTACTCTTTTAGAACGTATTGGGCGCTATTTCCCAGCCCCCGGCCCCGCCGTGACTTCCACGATGTTGTCGGGATCAAGCAACTCTTTGGCGGCCTGATTGACCGCTGCGGGCGTGACCGCGTTGATTTTGGCTTGATAGTCGGTCAGTTCGCTCAGCGGCAAACCGTCCGAGACGAGGCCGGTGAAGGTAGAGGCCAGCGCAGCGGGATTGGACAACCCGACGATGTAACTGCTGAGCAGGCCGTTTTTGGAAGTGGCCACTTCGGTGGTGCTCAGGCCGTTGTCGCGGATATCTCTGAGGATATTGAGCGCTCCCTGGATGGCCTTGTTGGTGTCTTTGGGATTGGTTTGCAGTGAAATGGTAAACGCGCCGGGCTGCTGAAGCGCCGCGAAGCCGCTGCTTACGCCGTAGGTCAGGCCCTCTTTGTCGCGCAGCTCGGTGCCGAGGCGGCTCGACAAAGTGCTACCGCCCAGCACGTCATTGAGCACCAGCGAGGCGTAGTAGCGCGGATCAGAGCGGGCAATGCTCTGGTATCCCAGATAGGTGACCGACTGCGTTTTGCCGGGCAAGTCGCCGCCCGCCGTGACGATGCCAGCAGGTTTGCCAATGACCGGGTACACCACTTTGGGCGCGGGGCCAGCCGCTTTCCAATCGCCAAACTTCTGGTTCAGCAGGGCCTTGACGCTCGCCGGATCGAAGTTACCCACCAAGGTCAGCACCGTGGCGTCGGGGCGGTAGTAGGTTTTGTAAAAGGTGGTGGCGTCTTGCTGGGTCAGTGCGCCGATGCTCTCAGGGCTGCTGAACACCTGCCAGGGATTGCCCGCCGGATACAGCGTTTTGCGGAAAATTTTGATGGCGACGCTGCCGGGGTCGTCGTTGGCCTGCACGGCTCCCTGCACGGCGCGGGCCTGCGAGCGCTTGAATTGATCGGCAGGAAAAGTGGCGTTTTGGAGGATATCGGAGAGCGCGGTGAGCAGCACCGGCAAGTCCTTGTCGCGGCTGGCCCCGCCGATCTGCACCCCGAAGCGGTTGGCAACTGGCGCGAGTTGAGCGCCCACATCGTCGAGCAGCTTGGCCAGCGTCAGTTCGTCGCGGGACTTGGTGCCGGAGAGCAGGTTACCCGCCACCAAGTCCACCAGTCCGGCTTTGGCGTCGGTGTCGAATTCGCGGCCCGCCTTGACGCTCGCCGCCAAGCTGACGGTGGGCGTCGAGGTGTCGCGCAGCAGCATCACCGTCATGCCGTTGGCGAGGGTGATTTTTTCTGGCAAAGTAATTTTGGCCTGTCCCGAAGGCGTAAATGCAGGCAAATACTTGGCAACTTCGGCGGGGTCAACCGGCGGCCCGGCGTTAAAGGCTTCTTGGGTGGCTCCGCCCGCACTCGCGCCGCCGCCCGCGCCCGCTTCGGCTTTGATCGGCTCGAAGTAACCCACCGTGCGGCTGGCTTCTTGCAAGTACTTCTGGGCCACCCGCTGCACATCGGCGGGCGTGACTTTTTGCAGCGCCGCCAGAAACTTGTCGGTGTACTGGTAATCGCCGGCGGTGGTGGCGTCCATACCGAGGCTGGTGGCCTGCGCGTCGATCGAGCGGGTATCCAGCAAAGTACTGGTGCTGATGCTGGTTTTGGCCCGCGCAATTTCCTCGGCGCTGACGGGGGTGTTGCGGACGTCCGCCAGCGTGGACAGCAGGGCGGCGTCCAACTTGGCCAGCTCGGTATTGGGCGTGGGCGTGAAGTTGAACGAGTACCAACCGCCGCGCAAAAACTGATATGGCGCGGTTCCGCCGTCTGCGGCCAAACCCGACTCGAACAGCGCTTGATACAGCTTGCTGGTGCGCCCCGACAGCAGCACATAATCCAGCACCTTGAGGGCCGGAGCGTCGGGGCTGTTCACGTCCGGCAGCGGATAAACGGCGCTAAGCAGCGGCGTGGAACCCGCTTCCTTGAGGACAATCGGCGCTTTGGGCGGCGTCTTGCCGAGGGTGGCCTCGCTGCCGCCGGGCACCAGCGGAGCGCTGGACGCCACCGGAGCGGTGCCCGCCTTGCCGAGCTTGCCGAACGCTGCCGTGATCTGCTGCATCATCTGCGGCGTGCTGAAATCGCCCACCACGATGAGGGTGGCGTATTCGGGCGAGTAGTATTTTTGGTAATAGGAGCGCACTTCGTCGGCGGTAAAGCCCTCGATGTCTTTGCGGGTGCCGCCCACCGTCAGGCCGTAAGGAGAACCGGGAAAGGCGGCGGCCTGCACGGCACTTTCCAAACGGTAAGCCGGATCGTTTTCGTCGCCTTCAATTTCGGAGAGCACCACGTTGCGCTCACTGTTCAGCGCCGCCGGATCGATTTTGGCGTTGACCATCCGGTCGGCTTCGAGTTGCAGCGCCGCGCCGGCTTTTTCGCGCTCCACCACTTCGTGATAAGCGGTCTGGTCGTAGTAGGTAAAGGCGTTGAAATCGGCTCCGAGTGCGCCGAGCAGGCGGCCAAACTGCACCGGCCTGTCGGTGGTGCCCTTGAACATCAGGTGCTCGAGTTGGTGGGCAATGCCGTTGACGCCGGGAGCTTCGTTACGCGAGCCGATTTTGTAAAACACCTGCACGCTGACCACCGGAGCGCCGCGCACTTCTTTGGTGAGCACGGTCAGGCCGTTGCTCAGCACGGTGCGCTTGACGTCGCGGGTCAGGCTAAATTCACTGCCCGCTGCCATAATCGGAGCGGGCTTGGGCGCGGCGGTGACAGGTGTACTGCTGCCCCCCACGACGGCGGCCAGCACCGTGGAAGTGGCGAGGGCGGCGCTCAGGGCAAAGGTTGCGCTCAGAACTCGTTTCATGAAGCCTCCAAAACTCGGATGGGATGGAAGAGAACAAAAAGAGGGACGCCCTAGCCTAGCGCCAAATCCCAAGCGCCCGGAACACGGCAAGGTGAAAGCAGGTTAAGGACTCTGGCACTGACCCAGTGGGTAAAGGCGCAACAGGGAAGCGGCATACACTTAAGGTGCACCGCTCAGATTGGAACCGTTCCCACCGCCTGCCGTTATGCTGGAAGAATGACCAAGCCGCCTGAACGCGATGCTCTTTTGTCTGCCCCGACTCCTGCCGACCAGCCGGCGACCACGCCGACGCTTGAAGCCCAGCCCTACGAGATGACTCCCCAAGCCAAGCCGGTCAAAGCCAAGAAAGTTAAGGCACCGGCCAAAGCCGCCAAGCCGCGCCGCACCACTGCTGAGCTCCCTCTAACTGAATCTCTCCCTGAGCTGGGGGAAGTAACAGGCGGCCTCTCTCCTGACCCGCTGACCGCAGAACCCCAACCGCAAAAGCCCAAGGCCAGAGCAGAATCCAAAGCCAAGCCTAAAAAGGTCAAGGCAAAGGCAGTTCCGCAGCCAACCGAGAAAGCCGAGGAAACCGGCACCGAGCGTCCAGCCCCCCAGCCCGCACTCAGCGAAGCGGAGCAGCAGACCTTTGACATCCGCATGGAGCGCTACCAGAGTGACCTCGAAGGCAGCTTGCGGCGGGTCTACGGCGATCAGGTCGACGCCATCTGGCCGCGCCTCGAAGCGCTGCTGAAACGCTCTTTTGGCGAGCGTCCCACCGAACTCCGGCGCTTGGACGAAGCCCGCTTGCTGCGCCCCGATTGGCTGCAAGCGCCGGAGATGATCGGTTACGTGGCCTACGCCGACCGCTTCGCCGGAACGCTGAAGGGCGTCTCTGAGCACCTGAGTTACCTTGAAGAATTGGGCATCAAGTACCTGCACCTGATGCCGCTCCTGAAGCCCAGAGCTGGAGAGAATGACGGTGGATACGCCGTGCAGGATTACAAAGCGGTGCGCGAAGATCTGGGCAGCATGGCGGATTTGCGCTCTCTGGCCGGCGAGCTGCGGGCCAGGGGCATCAGCTTGGAACTCGACTTGGTGATGAACCACGTGGCCGAGGAACACGACTGGGCCGTGAAAGCCAAGGCGGGATACGGCAATTACCGCGATTACTTTTTGATGTTCCCAAACCGAGAGCAGCCCGACCTTTACGAGCGCACCCTCCCCGAAGTCTTTCCTGACTTTGCGCCCGGCAATTTCACCTGGAACGAAGCGGCCCACAGTTGGGTTTGGACGACCTTCAACAGCTACCAGTGGGATCTGAACTGGGCCAACCCGAACATCTTTTTGGAATTCGTGGACATCATCTTGCATCTGGCCAATCAAGGCGTAGAAATCTTTAGACTCGACGCGATTGCTTTCATCTGGAAGCGGATGTGGACCGACTCGCAAAACCAGCCCGAAGTGCATGACCTGACCCGCGCACTGAGGGCCGCCGCCCGGATCGTGGCCCCGGCGGTGGCGTTCAAGGCCGAGGCGATTGTGGCTCCCGGCGACCTGATCGCTTATTTGGGGCAGCGCGACCACCACGGCAAAGTCTCGGACATGGCTTACCACAATTCGCTGATGGTGCAGCTGTGGAGCAGCTTAGCGAGCCGCAGCACCCGGCTGTTTGAGCAGGCCCTGCTGGCCTTTCCGCCTAAACCGACCAACACCACCTGGGGCATGTATGTGCGCTGCCACGACGACATCGGCTGGGCCATCAGCGACCATGACGCGGGGATGGCCGGAACGGTCGGCTGGGGCCACCGCGCTTTCCTGAGCGACTTTTACAGTGGTGAGGCAGCGGGCAGCTTTGCACGCGGTCAGGTTTTTCAGGCCAACCCGCGCACCGGAGATAGGCGCATCAGCGGCTCGGCGGCCAGCTTGGCGGGCTTGGAAGCCGCTGAAACCGGGGCCGAGGTGGAATCGGCACTGAGGCGTCTGCGCCTCTTGCACGCCGTCACCATCGGCTACGGCGGCGTGCCGCTGCTGTATATGGGCGACGAACTGGCGCTGATGAACGATTACAGCTACGCCAGCGCCCCCGAACACGCCTTAGATAACCGCTGGATGCACCGCCCGCAGATGGACTGGGACAAGACCGAGGAGCGGCGCGACCCCCAGACGAGCGCCGGGAAGATGTTTGCCGCGCTGCGAAGCTTGATTCAGGCCCGGCAGCACTTGCCGCACCTGCACGCCAGCATCGAGTCGCGGGTCATCAAAAGTCCTAACGAGCATACTTTGCTGCTGCGCCGCACCCATCCGCAAGGCAATATGCTGGCCGTCTACAACTTCACAAATGAATTTCAGGCGCTGCCGGCCTGGGCACTGCGTGAGGTGGTCGGCGCTTATCCCCGCGACGCCATCAGCGGGCATGAGTGGAACCTCACCAATGAAGAAGTGGCTCTGGAGCCTTACGGGGCCTACTGGCTGATCGAGCAAGCGCACTGAAAGCAAGCCCAACGCCAAGAGCGCGTCCAGCTTTGGGCGCGTTTTTTTGGTTCCTCCACTTGGAGCGCGTGAGCAACGGTGGGGACGACTCGCATTTCTCAATGTATTTAGCGGCAAAATAGCGAGTATGACCCGTAAACCGCTGAAGCTGCCCACCGCCGCCGTGCTGGAACTGGCGAAAGTGGCCACCGCCCGCCTAGGCGCACTGAGCAAAGATCCCAAAGTCCGCGAGGAAGCCGTGCACGTCGCCGACGCCTTGCAGCGCCTGATGCAGGCCATTCGGGCGTCCAAGCCGCGCTGAGCGTGGTGTTCAGGCTACGGATAGGCGAAGCTTACGGCGGCAAATTGGACGGCAGGGCAGCTTCGCCAGAACTTTTAAGCGCTGCGGCGGCAAACGGGGCAACGAGGGCCCAGAACTGACCATGCTCATCACGGATCTCAACAACCCATTCGGCACGCCGATCACCGACCACGCTGGGCTGGTCTGCAACGTGTGGAGCGCAGGATTGGGCGAACCCAAAGAAGGCCACTACGCTGAACACACCGACCACTCCGCGCTGCTGAGTCATAATTTTCAGCTCAGGCCAGTCCAGCCGGAGCCAAGCCAGTGAGCACCCTCGAAACCCGCAAGCTGCGCCACATTGAGGCCTGCCTGCGCCCAGAGAGCCAGTATCAGCGGGTCACGACCGGACTAGAAAATGTGGTGTGGCCTTATCATGCGCTGCCGGAACTGGATTTGGACGCGGTTGATCTGTCCACCACCTTTTTGGGGAAGCCCCTGCGAGCGCCCCTGCTGATCGGCGCGATGACCGGTGGGGCCGAGAAAGCGGCGCTGATCAACCGGCATCTGGCACAGGCGGCACAGCGCCTCGGCGTGGGGCTGATGCTGGGCAGTCAGCGGGTGATGCTGGAACACCCCGCCGCACTGAGCAGCTTCGAAGTACGCCCGTTTGCCCCCGACGTCTTGCTGATCGGCAATTTGGGCGCGGCGCAACTCCTTAAGGGTTACGGCGCGGATCAGATCACGCGGGCCATTGAGCTGATCGGCGCGGACGCCTTGGCCATTCACGCCAACCCCCTGCAAGAAGCCCTGCAACTCGGCGGAGATACCCACTGGGCCGGAATCGCGGCGCGGCTGAGCGAGGTGGTGGGGGCCGTGCCGTATCCGCTGCTGCTCAAAGAAGTCGGGCACGGTCTGAGCGCCGAGGTGGCCCGAATGGCGCTGGGCGCAGGACTGGCGGCGCTGGATGTGGCGGGCGCGGGCGGCACCAGTTGGGCGAGGGTAGAAGAACTGGTGCGCTGCGGCGAGGTGCGCACGCTGGATTTGTGCGAGATCGGCATTCCAACGGCTCAGGCGCTGCGTGAAGTTCGCGCCGCCGCGCCGCAGATCCCGCTGATCGCTTCGGGCGGCATTCGCACCGGACTCGACGCCGCCAAGGCCCTGATGCTCGGCGCGGACGTGGTGGCAGTGGCGCGGCCTCTTCTGGAGCCTGCCCTCATCAGCGCCGAAGCGGTGGAGGCGTGGCTGGAGAAGTTCATTCACGAGTTGCGGGTGGCTTTGTTCGTGGGGGGCTTTAAGGACGTGGCGGCGGTGTCGGGCAAGTCAGCGGACTGAGCCGGCAAACAGGGCTGGCCGCTCAGCCTCCGGGCGGGAATGTCGCCGCGCCAGTGCAAGTAGTTGCGGGCGTAAATGGCGGCAAAAGCCAAGGCGCTCAGCAAAAAGCCGTACTGACGGCTGGCAAGGGCGTACGCCACCCACAGCAGTTGACCGACGAAGCCCACCAACCAGCCCCAGCGCTTGCCTGAGCCACTGGCCCACAGCGCCGTGACGCCCAAAATCGGCAAAACCCAGGACCAGTACGGCCAGACAGCTGCATTCACACCCTCACCTCACGGCGTAGGCTAGTGGGGAGGGCGTCAAAATGCTGTCAAAAGCGGGTTAAAGAACTTCAGAAATAGCCCTTCTGTTGCTGATACGCTCCCGCCAACCTCACTCAACTTGGTCCCGGTTGACAGGTGAGACGACGGGGAGGTCCCAACTTGCACACCTTCACCCTTCAGCCCGCCACCCTCGAGACGTTGCCGGATTTGCTGGCTCTGCTGCACGACCGAGTGGACGCCGCAACGCGGCTGACCGCTTTGAAAGAACGCCTCGCCAGTGGGCAGCTGACCCTGAAACAGACCTTGCTGCTGCGCTCGGAGCGCGGTGTGGAAGGCAGCATAATTCTGCCCAGCAATTCCCGCGTTCCCCTCATACCGACTTACCGGGCAGACACGTCGCCGGAAGCCGTGACTGCCCTAGCCCGCGCCCTTCATGAGCGGGCCGCCCCGCAGCAACTCCTTTTACTGGATGGTGCTCTCGCGCCGCTCCAACCGGCTCCGTTGGAGGCTGCCGGGTGGCTGCTGGACGATCATCAGATGGTCTACGAAACCGATTTGGTTGCCTGCCCCTCCCCGCCCGATCCGCTGGCGCAGATGGTGGACGCTGATCGCCCCGATGTCCGCGACTTGCTCGGCGCGTTGGGGCAAGCAGAGTTAAAGCTCGCTGAAGGCTGGACGCTGATTGGCCTACCGGACGCCAGCGGCTCACTGGCCGCCCTCGGCGCGGTGGGCCCAAGCGGACGCCCGGGCTGGGCCAGCATCAATTTGATCGGTGTTCAGTCTCAGGCGCGTGGGCAAGGTCTGGGAACACGATTGCATGCTCATCTGCTGGGCGTGGCGGCGGAGCAGTACAGCCATCATGGCGGCGGCACTGAAGCGGACAACCACGCTATGCGCCGCGTCTTCGCCAAGAACGGATCGCGCCACACCAGCACGCAGATGTATTTCAAAAAAGCGCAAGGCTGAAGCGGTTGACTGAAATTACTTGCGGAGTCTACGTTCCTAAACCCAGAAAGGCCCGGTAGCGCTCCAACTCTGCCGCCACTCCCCTTTTCAGCGCCGCCGTTTGCCGCACGCCGCTCACGAATACCGACTACTTTTGGCAGCTTCCCTTTTGGCTCATTTTAGCTAGAACGCTCTGGAGAGAGTTGTCTTCTTCATCGGGAATCACAGCCCCTTCCTGTACCTGTCCGCTCTCGTTGAGCGCTCCGCCAGTCACCAACTCCAAAGAAGTCTGCTGATTGAGCTGAATGATTGTTTGGTAGCCTATCGCTCCAAAAGTTGATTCTCCATAGAGTCGGTGATGCAATTTTTTGAAGATCAGCGCCATCATCTCGGCAGCACTCTTGGTATTTCTGTTGACGATCAATGAAATGTTTTGAGTCGTGGAAATATATCGCCGGGTTTTGAACTCAATAGCTCTGTTATCACCGAAGTCAACTCCCCTATCATCAATACTGATTGCTATAGGTTGTCCCTGTTTTTCCTGCAGTGATAAAAGCTCACCATTTGGCAAGAGTGGCGAAAGCGCCGCAATGAGCGCATAGAGATTGCCGCCCGTGTTATCTCTCAAATCAATCACCCAGGCGCAGGATTTGCCGTGATTTTTAATAGCAGCTATTCCAGACTCATAATAAGTGTCCAAGTTACGACTATCCATTTGATTGGGTACTTTCAGAGAGGCTACTCCATTCTCGTCATCTACAGAAAACCCACTACTATTACCCAACGGTAGATCGGGGAGTCGAACCTGAATATCTGCACCCGCTCGCTGGACATCCAAAGTCACGCCAGAGGTCGTTCCGAGATTTAGGATTCTGTCTCCAATTTTCAGACCAGTTGGAAAGCGTTGGTCTAATACAGTGACCAAACCTGAAGAATCTACTTTTACCTTATAAAACATCGCCAGTTGATATAAATTTACCTTTCCGTGACCCAAAATATAGAAACTGTGATTATCATTGAGTTTGAGCAGTATCTCGCCCAAATATGGAAGAATATCCTGATCGCTTTTCATTTTTCCGCTATTTCTGATCAACTCTGCTCTTTGAGCATCCCAATTCACATTTTCAGACATAAGCGCTCTAGTCTTTATGATACTCAGTGCTCTCAGCCCAAACGAAAGTGGCGTTTGACCGAAAGCGACTGTACCCACGAAAAACACTGTTGTTATGCCAAATACTATTCGCTTTCTCTGCATATACACTCCCATCGGACTGTTTAGATTTCGTTTGAGGCGGTGATGATCAAGTACGCCTTTAGAGTTGTAGAAAGCTTTCATAGCGCTCCAACTCCGCCGCCACTCCCCTTTTCAGCGCCGCCGTTTGCCGCACGCCGCTCACGAAATGGAGTTCGCTTTTCAGTTCGCCCTGCTCCACCTTGAGGTTAGCCCAGCCCACCGCCCGCTCATTCCAAAACAGCGGCAGAGCGTAGTAGCCCAGCACCCGTTTGGCCGGCGGCGTGTAGGCTTCAAGCTTGTAGATCCAGCCGTGAAGGTGAGCAAAGCGGCGGCGATCCCACACCAACGGATCAAACGGACCGACCATTCGCACGCCGCTGGGCACGCACGCTTCTAAATCCGTGCCGGCAAGCCAGACGTACTTGAGGCCGTCGATGCTGGCGCTGCTCAGTTCTTCATCCAGAGCCGATTTGAGTGCCGCCCGCAGTTCGCTTCGCAGGTGCGGCAGGCCGTAACCGCTGAGACTGAGTAAATAGCTGAGACTAGCCTGCGGCAGTGGCCCGTAGAGCTGCGCCAGCAAACGAACGACAGCGCGGGCACGCTCGCTCTCGGTTTGGGGGGGCGCGGCCCGCAGCTCAGCCAGATGCGGCGCGGGGCTATAGAGCCGCACGCCGCTGATTCGCCGCGAGATTCTCAGCAGGCCCTGATAGTGCAGGCCGTCGAGGGCGCGGGTGCTGGCACTGCTCTGGCCGCCCCAAGCGTTGCCGACCCGCACCGGTCCGAACGCCGCCTGCACTTCTCGGGGATGCACTTCAGCGCTGGGGTGCGCCTCCACGAACGCCAACACCTCGGCCAGCAGGCCCGGCGCTTGCGTTTCTATTTTGAGCGCCCCCACTCGGCGCGGATGCAGTAGCGCCTGCACCCGCCTCGGCACGAAACCGTAATTGGGCAGCATATCTTCCTCAGCGTCTAGCGCAGGATAAAGCCGCTCCAAATCGCCCGCTCGGTAGCCCGAAACCCGCTGCATCAGCGCCAAGTCTTGAGCACGGGCAGGAGCACGGATTGGGTCGGCCTGCAAAAAGCCCATCCGGTCAAGTGCCGCCTGAAGGCTCGGCTGCGCGGCCAGCGTGCCCAAAGCAGCAGCGCGGAGCTGAGCGGAGGTTAAGACCATAGCGGGAGTGTAGCGCTCCCATTTTGCTTTGGACAGAACAGAGGGATGGGGCAAGCAAACGTCCGGTGCATAAACTTGACTTTGGCTCAATACCGCGCTATAGTTTTCCTATCAATCAAAAGAAAGCAGCCGCCCGCGAAGGCGGATTTTTTATACCACATTTTTTGGCCCTCCACAAAAAAGCCCCGCCGAGCGGCTTAAACGCTGGGCAGAGCAAACGACTTGGTTAAGGCTTAAAGCTGGCTCAGCAATTCCTGAACACGGGCCTTAAGATCGCCTCTGGCCTGCGGCTCGCCGAGTTGGTGCAGGCCGCCGTGATAAGCGTCGGGGTCTCCGAACAGCTTGGAGAGCAGTTCAAATTCGCGCTGGCTGCGCAGGCTGGCGTCGTCGCGGAACATGTTGACGTAGCGCTCCTGAAATTGCCAGTCAGGCAACTTGCCGTCCACGTAGTCCTGCATCAAGTGCTTGTAAGGCGCGACATTTCCCTCGGCCACTGCCACCGCGCCGTCACGCTTGGGAACCTTGCTTTCGAAAACCGGCCCGAGTTGCTCAGGGCTGATTTCCCAATTATTGACTTCAAAGGTGGGTTTGGCTTGGTCAAACAAAATAAACTGCGGCGATTGGTGCTGAATGCCGCTGAGGTCGGCCACATGGTTGCTGGCCGGACGCCAGTCCACCACCCGAATAAAGCCCACCGGAAGGTCGTGCTTGGCGAGGTAAGTTTCTAAGACGCCAAAGCCCTGCATGGTCTTGTGGCAGGTTCCGGCCTTGAAAACGGCGGCCTGTGGATACTGCGCCAGAAAGGTGTCGACTTCTTCGGGGGTGGTCAGCGCCACCAACACTTGGGCTTGAGCAGCTTGAGTTTGATCGGTTTGAGTCATACTTGGATTGTACTCCCCGCTTTATTAAATGAAGTGACGCCCGCCACCGTTTAGTGCATTTGTCCGGATACAGGTCAGCAATTGGCACGCCACATCACTCGCGACACGCTGCTGACCCCAGGAAACTAAGCTCCAAGAGACTGAGCCATCTAAGCTCGCGCGTGGACTTCTGCGGCGTCCAGCGCGGCGATTTCACTGACGGAAAAGTGGTAATGCTCGTTGCACCAGTGACAGACCACTTCTTGCCCACCGTCTTCGATCATGTTTTGGCGCTCGCTCATATCGAAAAAGGCCAGTGACGCCACTGCCCGTTCGCGTGAGCAGCGGCACTGGAAGCGGGCGGCTTGGGCCTGTGGAGCCGCCACCAGATTCAGGCCCGCCGTCGCCTTCTCCATGACCTCCAACAGCGAGACGAGCCGCAGGTTGTCGGTAAAACTGCCCATCGCCGCGATGTTTTGCTCTAAAGCCTGCAAAGTTTCGTCGCTCACTCCCGGCATGGCCTGCACAATCAGGCCGCCTGCTCTGGCCACCCGCCCGCCTTCTTCGTAGACGCCGAGCTGCACCGCGCTGGGAATTTGTTCGCTGGACGCCAGATAGTACGCCACGTCTTCGGCAATTTCGCCGCTGATGAGCTGCACGCTGCCTGTCCACGGCTCGGCACTGTCGAGGAGGCGGGTGACGGCCAGTTCGCCTTTGGTGCCGACCAAACCGCTGACATCCAATTTGCCGTCGCTCTCCCGCAGCGGCAGATCGGCTTCCGGCTCGCGCACGTAGCCGCGCACCGAACCGTCGGCGCTGCCCTCGGCCACCAGCCAGCCCAGCGGCCCGTCGCCCTGAATGCGGAGGTTGACCCGGCTGTCTACTTTTTTGCCCAGAATGATGGCCAGCAGCGCCGACGCGCTCAGGGCGCGGCCCAGCGCCGCCGTCGCCGTTTTGCTGAGGTGGTGGCGCACGCGGGCTTCTTCCACGATTTGAGTGGCGTCAATGGCCACCACCCGCAGCGTGCCGCCCGCCGCCGTGCCGCGCAGAATGTACGAGCCTATATTCTGGGAATCTTGCATTACAAAATCTTATACAAGGACACTCAGATTCAAAGTGTGAAGGAATGGAATTGGGCGGGCGGAGGGAGCCAGGCCGCCGCTTATTTCTGCGAGGTGATGAAACTCAAATTGCGGTCTTGCTGCGCCCGGTCTAGGCCGTAGCCGAACACGAAGGCGTCGGGGATGGTAAAGCCGAGGTAATCCACCGGCACTTCCACTTTGCGGCGGCTGGGTTTGCTCAGCAGCGAAGCGACCTTCAGGCTCGCCGGGCCGCGCTCACCGAGGTAGCGCAGGATGTAATCCATGGTGCTGCCGGTGTCGATGATGTCTTCGACCAGCAGCACATGGCGGCCCGAAATCGGGAAACTGAGGTCTTTGACCAGTTTGACTTCGCCGCTACTCTGCTTGGCGTCGCCGTAGCTGCTGGTCTGCATAAAATCGATGGTCAGCGGAATATCGAGCAGCCTCACCAAGTCGGCGTGAAAGAGAAACGCGCCGTTGAGCAGACAAATCAGGTGCGGATTGTGTCCGGCGTAGTCTTGGCGAATTTGAGCGGCGAGTTCGCGTACACGGGCCATCAACTGCTCTTCGCTGATCTGCACGGGGCCGTCACTGGGCCGAAGCTGCTTTTGTTGAAACACGGTCATGCGCCCCAGCCTAGCAGACGGTGAGGCGGCGGAGCTTAGGGACAGGGCGCGAGTACTTTTCTGCGGTGATACCGACCTCCTATACTCCGTTCATGACGCCCGCTCACCGCTTTTCTCCTCCCTCCAAGGCCTACACCGCTCCCGGCGTACTGGGCCGCATCGTCTCGGAACGCACGCAAGATTACGCGGGCGCGTCCTTTACACTCGGCGCAGCCCGGCCACGCGCCCGGCGCTTTCACGCCGCTCTGGCAGCAGCGGGCCTGCAACTGATTGCTGAAGTCAAGGGAGCCAGCCCCAGTCAGGGCGCGATTGCCAAACTCGATCCGGCAGCGGCGGCCCAAAGCTACGTGCGCGGCGGAGCCAGCTGCCTCAGCGTACTGACCGAGCCGAGGCACTTTGACGGTTCAGCCGAGGCGCTGCGTCAAGTGGTGGCGGCGCTGGACAATTTGGCCGTGAAGGTGCCGGTGCTGCGAAAAGACTTCGTGATTCATCCCAAAATGCTGGAAGAAGCCGCCGATTGGGGCGCGTCCGCCGCCCTCTTAATGGTCAGCATCCTGGGGCCGGACGTGGGCGAGTACCTGCAACTGGCGCACCACTTGGGCCTGGACGCTTTGGTGGAAGTTCATGACGAGGCCGAGCTGGAAGTGGCGCTCGCAGCGGGCGCAGAGATCATCGGCGTCAACAACCGCGATTTGAGAACCCTCAAAATCGATTTGCACAACAGCCCCCGCATGATTGCCCACGCCCGCGCCGCCGGGTACGAAGGCTTGCTGGTGGCCGAAAGCGGTTACGCGACGCCCGCCGACATCAGCACCATTCGCCGCAGCGCTGACGCCGTGTTGGTGGGCAGCAGCTTGGCGGGCAGCGGGGATTTGGAGAGAGCGGCGCGGGCCATTTTGCAGGAACCAACACCAACCCAAGGAGAAAAATAATGGACTTCGAAGCCGGTCAGCGTTGGCACTACCACACCCGTGAGGGCGAAGAGCAGTCCACCTTGGGCATTTTGCGGCGCGAAGTCAACAACGGGCGGGCGCTGCTGCACATCCGCATCGAGGGCATCATTTTGCCCAACCCACGCGCCGAGAACGGCATTCAGACCGTGCTGGGCCACACGCCGATCAGCGCCGAGGCCCTTGAAAAAAGTGTGACGTTCCGCGCCGAGCAAGCCTTCGTGCCAGATGATTTCAGCGGCTATGAGACGTGGCGCGAGGCTTTTATTCGCCAGGAAGCCGGAGTCTTTACCATCAGCGTCAAAGAGATTTTGGATGTGGTGGAGCAGGGCTTGGCGGCGGGCCTGACCAAACCGAAACAGGATTTCAATCCAGTGTTCTTGAAGATCAACAAAGCCAACAAAGAGCTGCTCTAGGAATTGAGTGACGGAGCGTGATCAAAGCGCTGGGGGCGAGTATCACCTTGATCCATTGACGCCCCCGCCTCACCGGGCTTACAGTCGCACCATGACCGATTCATCCGCCCGCGCTGCCGGTGTCCTCTCTAAGTTTCGCTTGGACGGCAAAACCGCCGTCGTCACCGGAGCCACGCGGGGCATTGGCCGCGCTCTGGCCCGCGCCCTGGCCGAAGCGGGAGCCAACATCGTGATCGTGGGGCGCGACGAAGCGGCAGCCCGCGAGGTGGAAGCCGAACTGAGCGAACTCGGCACCCAGACGCTGGTTGTTATGGCTGAGATCACCGAACGGAGCGAAGTGGAGCGCCTGCTGGCGGCCACGCTGGAGCGCTTTGGCCGCGCCGATATTTTGGTCAACAACGCTGGAACTTGCGTTCACCGCCCGGCGCTGGACGTGACCGACGACGAGTGGCGGCAGGTCATGAGCGTCAATGTGGACGCGCTGTGGATCACCTCGCAGGTATTCGGGCGGCAGATGGTGGCGCAGGGCGGCGGCAACATCGTCAACATCGGCTCGATCTCGGCGCAGATCGTCAACCGCCCACAGTGGCAACCCGGCTACAACGCGTCCAAAGCCGCCGTGCATCAGCTCACCAAGAGCCTCGCGGCCGAGTGGGCACCCCACAATGTGCGGGTCAATGCGCTGGCCCCCGGCTACGTCAAAACCGATATGGCTCCGGTGGACGATCCCCAGTTCAAGCAGCGCTGGATTGACGACGCGCCGCAGCAGCGGGCCGCCTTACCGGAAGAATTGGGGCCAGCGGTGGTGTTTTTGGCGAGTGAAGCGTCTTCGTTTATGACCGGCTCGGTGTTGGTGATGGACGGGGGCTATACGCTGTTTTGAAGGTGCCGCCCAACCTGAGGTGGCCTGCACTCAAAACCCCCTAGCCCCCTCGAAGCCCTAAACTACTTCCCATGTCCTCCGATCTCCTCCCCAAAACCCAGCTCACCGCCGCCCAAATTGCCGCCGCCGTTCAGGGCGGTCAAAGTCCCCAGCGCTTTGTCCAAGACGCCCGCGACCGCGCTGAAGCGGATGTCTTCGGTTCGCTGATTAGCGTGCTGAGCGCCGAACAGGTAGACGCTCAAGCCGCCGAGGTGTCGCGCCGCTTAGAAGCTGGCGAAACCTTACCGCTGGCCGGCGTGCCCATCGTCATCAAAGACAATCTGAACCTGATCGGCACCGCCACCACCTGCGGCAGCCGGATGCTGGCGGGCTATGTCAGTCCTTACACCGCCACCGCCGTGCAAAAGGTGCAGCGGGCCGGGGCCGTCATCGTGGGCAAGGCCAACATGGACGAGTTTGCGATGGGGTCGAGTACCGAAACCGGCGCGTTTGGGGCCACCCAGAATCCCTGGGACCCCTCCCGCGTACCCGGCGGCACCTCCGGCGGCAGCGCGGCGGCGGTGGCTTCGGGTATGGTGCCGCTCTCACTCGGCTCAGATACCGGCGGCTCGGTGCGCCAGCCCGCCGGATTTACGGGCGTCTACGGCTTCAAGCCGACTTACGGGCGCGTCAGCCGCTACGGTTTGGTGGCGCACGCCAGCAGCCTCGATCAGATCGGGCCATTTGCTACCTCAGCCCAAGATTTGGCCCTGATGCTGGACGCCATCAGCGGACACGACCCGATGGACGCCACCAGCTTGGACGCCGCTCCCCACTTCGCGGCGGCACTCGGCGCAGATATTAAGGGTCTGCGGGTGGGGGTGATTAGCGAGTCGCTGGGCAGCAACACGGCGGGCGTGGAAGCGGCTTTGAAGCACATGCTGGACGCCCTCAAGGACTTGGGCGCGGCGGTCAGCGAAATCAGCTTGCCGACCCTCCAGCACGCGGTGGCCGCTTACTACCTAATCTCCACGCCGGAAGCCAGCAGCAATTTGGCCCGCTATGACGGCATGGTCTACGGAGAGCGGGTGGATGCGGGCGACGTGAACACGTCCATGAGTCGGGCGCGGGGACAGGGTTTCGGGCGCGAGGTCAAACGCCGTATTCTGATCGGCACCTACGCGCTCTCCAGCGGGTATTACGACGCTTATTACAGCAAAGCTATGAAAGTGCGCCGCCTGATCGCCGACGACTTCAACCGGGCCTTTGGACAGTTCGACATTCTGATCACGCCCACCAGCCCCTTTCCGGCCTTTAAGCGCGGCGAAAAAGTCAGCGATCCGGTGGCCATGTACGCCGCCGATGTGGATACGGTGGCGATCAGCTTGGCAGGGTTGCCCGCGCTGAGCGTGCCCGCCGGATTCGAGACGGTTGACGGCAAGCGCTTACCGCTGGGCATCCAACTGATCGCCCCCGCACTCAGCGACGAAAAACTGCTGACGGTGGCGAGCGCTTTGGAGCGCAGCGGAGCGGTGAAGGTGGAACTTGCTCCCCGCTGAGTTACCCACCGCTCCAGAGCTGGCCCACTTCGGTTTAGCCGCCCAGCACCCGCTGACCCGCATTTGGGAACCCGACGAGACACGTCTAGAGCGCCTCGCGGAGATTTACGAGTTTGATTTACAACTTGCTGGTGACCTCGACTTGGCTGCCAAGCGGGCCGAGTTTCTGGACGTGGGCCAAGGCGCACAAGCGTTCCTCAACCGCTGGGTCAATGTCCCGCCCGACCTCCACGCCATGCTGAGCATCCGATTCGAGGGACTGGACAGAGCCAAACCCTTCGTGGACGCCAGTCTGCTCAGCCGCCCGCTGACTGAGCTGGATTTGCCCGCTCTGGCTGAAGTCGCCCGCGAGGTCTACGGAACATTCAAGCCGCTGTATTTGAGACTCTGGAGCGCCGCGCCTGCCGGACATTTTCCAGAAACCTCACCCGACAAGCGCTTTCTGGCCGCGCCGATTGTGGAGCTCAGAAAGGTGGACGTGCCGACCGAACTCAGTACCCGGCCCACCTCGGACTTACGGCATTACCCAGACGCGCAGGCCGCCTACGCCAGCGTGGACGCTCGGCACCCCGACCACCCGCAGCAAGCCCAAATCGAAAGTGAAGAAACCTTGCAGGCGTTGATCGAAGCGGGAACGCTCTTCGATGTGCTGGTCAATGGTGAGTGGGCCGGATACATCGGGAGCACCGAAAACTTCGCAGCCGATACGCTGGGCCTGGATGCTTATGTGGTGCAGGAATTGATTCTGGCCCCGCTATTTCGCGGCAAGGGCTACGGCACATTTCTCAGCACGCTGCTGGCCCGCGCTTTGCCGGATCAAAGCCGCGTGCTGATCGGCATCATTCACGCCGAGAATGAGGGTGCGATCACGGCGGCTCTGCGGGCCGGGCGGGTGGACGTGGGCGGCTGGATGCAGGTCAGACTGTGACCAGACAAGCCCGCTCCCCCCAGGTCGGGAAAGCGGGCCAGTACAGCGGGTGCTAAACGCTAACCAACTATTTTCTGAACAATCGTCACTGTTCCGCTGGCCGAGCCTTGCGCCGAGCCGTTTGTGTAAGTGACGGTCACGGTATAGACACCGACATTCAGATCAATTTTGGGAGCGCAGCCGGTGCCGGTGTATGTTTTGGTCGCACTGACTGCCTTCCAAGCCAGCGTCGCGCACGACGTGCTCACGCCGTTGAGCGTCACGCTGCCCGCGAAGTCGACAAGAACGCTGGAGCCGTAAGTTCCGACTGAATACGGCAGCTTGGGCGCGGTGATGGTCACCACCACGGTGGGCGTCGGCGGGGTCGGCGCTTCAGCCACCGTGACGCTCACGGTTTTGCTGTCTGTGCGGCCATCGTAAGTCTGACTGGCGGTCAGGGTGCGCGGGCCGGACGTGGTAAAGCTCACGCTGGGCGTGCATCCTGTCCACGGGCCTTCACCGGCTTTGCTGCTCTTCCAGGTCATGCCGGCACAGTTCAGAGCCGTGTCCAGGTTACCGCCGCCCAGAAACTGCACGGCGTTCGCCTGCAAAAGGGTGGGAGTCTTGAGCGGCAAGGTCGATCCCTGCTGCGGATAGAGAACGGTCACTATGGGATAGCCGCCGTCGTACACCATAAAACTGATCTGGCCTACATTACCGTCCGAGTCTTTGGCTTTGGCGGTGATGGTATCGCTCGCGCCGCTGCCCGCCAAGTTCAAGTTGACGGTTTTACCGCTGCCGATTTTATTCACGCCTGCTTTGGCCGAGAACCATTCGAGGCTGCTGGAGCAGCAGTCCTGACCGTCGGTGGCGTCATTGACGCGGGCGCTGAACGTCTGGATTTTTTGGAAATTGAAGTAGAACGGCTGATGGAAGCCTCCAGAAAAAGTGAACGGCGCAGTCAAGCTGACCTGCGGGCCGGCGCTGCCTTTACCCTGCACCACTTCGGTGTTCCAGCGTGCTGAGCGCGAAGTGGTCATGTTCATGCGCGTGAGATCGGAGAAAAATAAGGTCACGTAATTGACTGGCACGTAGTAGTACCCCGCGTCGGCGGCTCCGCAGCCCCACGAGTTCTTGATGATGAAGTAGCCGCCGCCCGCTCCAGCCGGCGCAGACGGCAAGCGCTGGGCCAAAGTGGCGTTGGAAATATAGCCGGTCATGAGCACGACGTGGCCGCCGCGTCCGTTGGTACCGCTGTAATTGGTCACAAAACCGCCGACACTGGGGCCGTCCCAACCGGGAAACACGCCAAACGATGCCAGCAGGGGCTGACCACTGGCCAGCAGCGCCCGGATGGTGTTGAGCGGAAAGTGTTTGATTCGGCGGTGGGCGGCAGACGTTGCCCACAGGTTTTGCCAGACCTCGGTGGTGGCGCTGCCGTCCACTCCGCCGCCTACGGTTGTGACGGTGTTATAGGCGCAGTAGGTAATAAATAAGAAACTGGTGCAGGAGCGCGGGCTTTGGTGAGCGGTTTCCGAGCAGTACCCGCTGTAGTTGTTGCAAGCATTCTTGTACGAAGCGGCGGTGCCTGCCACACCGGCGTCAAAGGCAGTGCTGGGGCGTCCGTAGGCTTGGTTGTACGTCCAAGCGCCCTCGTTGGGGATCTTGTCGTTGTGGTTGAGCATATTGTTAAGGGCCGCTGCCGCGCTAAAGCCGTCCCAAAAATCGCTGGGCGCATAGTTGCGCTTATTTTTATTGACGATGTACTGCTCGCTGAGGTTAAGCGTCTGATCACGCACCACCATCTCGCGGCTTTCCAGCGCCGCTACCGCCGCAAAGCCCCAGCAACTGCCGCGCATGCCTTGCTGCTTGACCGGCGTGGTAAAGCGTTTGAGCGGCCACCAGAAATTCTTGGTGATGCCCGCATTAGACGGCGTGCAGATACCAGAATTATCTGCGCCGTTGCCGGGGCCGCTTTGGGAAGTCAGCGACTGGGGTTCGGTGCGGGTGTTGTCCAGGTTTTCTACGCTGGCAAGGGCGTCATCCAAATTGTCCAGCGCGTTCATGATCTCGGTCACAGACTGGCCGCCGAGTCTGCTGGGGGCAGGCACCTTGCCCTGGATGTCGGCGGGCGAAGCGTCATAGGCCGCTTGATAAGCCGTGAGCGCGTTTTCAGGACTGCTGGCCTGCTTAAAGCTCTCGACGATCTGGCGCATCTGGCTTTGCTTGCCCAAGGTGATGGTATTGAAGGTGGTGCCATCGTTGTTTTTGACGGTGATGATGTAATCGCCGCCGGGGGTCATCGGCAAGTCAGGGGTCTGGTTCAGCAGCGCTTCGACATCGGGGCTACGCTGATCGGCGGGAATGGCCTTAAGGAAGGCTTGGTCTTGGACATATTGATCGCGCCAGGTCTGTTCCTGACCTTTGAGGTCTTGGGCGGTGATCAGCTCGATCTCGCCGCTCTTGACTTTGGCCTGAAACTCGTCGGGCGTGAGTGTGGTGGCGTCGCTGGGGGCGCTGCCAGCCCATGCATTGGCCGCCGTAAACAAAGACGCATCGGGCGGCGGCTTGGGTTTGGAGTCGCCGCTCCCTCCACAGCTCGCCAGCACCATGCTGAGCAACGTGCCCACAAGTAAAACCTTGGTGAGTTCGCTTTTCATCTTCTCCCTCTCCACACGTCAAGTGCCCAGCGTCCGGCGTAAAGAGGCAGGCTGCCCCTTCACCGGCGCTTAAGACGGCGTGTCATTGCACCCTAAATTACAGGGCGTTAAAAAACTGTTAAACTTCGTTTTCGCCCGGACAGGAAGCGGACATGTCTGGGGCACTCGCTTGGCTGGCGCGGCCCCAAGACAGCCAAACTCAATGCAGAGGCAGCTGAGTAAGCTCCGGTTGTCCAGCAGGCGAGCGCTCTGAGC
Source organism: Deinococcus detaillensis (assembly GCF_007280555.1). Taxonomy (NCBI): domain Bacteria; kingdom Thermotogati; phylum Deinococcota; class Deinococci; order Deinococcales; family Deinococcaceae; genus Deinococcus; species Deinococcus detaillensis. Next base: position 65,781 of record NZ_VKDB01000007.1, read on the forward strand.
AGCCTTGCCCACCCGTCTGCCTTCCCACGCCGCCGCAAAGATAAGGCTCACGGAAGCTTTTTTAGAATCAACTGCTAGACTAACCCGTTAAGTGAGAAAGAGGAATTTGAAATTTCTTATTTTTCGCACCCTTTTCTGATCTACACTTCCCGGACTACGTCACACTCCTCGCCGCAACAAGCCCCACCTCTGGCCTGTTCGTTGAGGTCACTTTGGAGCAAACATGGCTGAACAACCCACTGCCCGCCGCAAAAAGATTCAACCGCCCGCCGCACCCGTTGAGCCGGCTTCCGAACCGGCCAAAGCGCCCGCCAAAACTGCGCCCAAATCGCGGGTCAAAAAACCCACTGCGCTGGAGCTGAGCGAGCGAGCCGAATCTGCCGACGCGACATCCGCCGTTACTCAAACCACTGATGCGGGCACTGCGCCCACTGCCACCGCTGTCAAAGCCGACACCGCTAAAGCTGATACGGCCAAAGCCGCGCCCGCCACAAAGGCCGCGACCAAAAAAGCTCCTGCCAAAAAGGCCAGCACCAAGAAAACCGACGCCGCGCAACCGGATTCGGTCAGCAAAGGCAAAGCCGCTGGCAAGTCGGGTGAAGCCGCCGACAAGCCGAGCAAAAAAGCCAGCAAATCGGCCAGCGCTGCCCAAGAAAAGCCGTATTACCAGCACGCCAGCATTCAGGAGCTGCTCAAAACCGGCAAAGTGGCGGGCACGCTGACGGCGGAAGAAATTGCCACCGCCCTGACCACCGCCCTGGAAGCGGGCGGCCTCGACCCCGAAACTGCGGACGCCTTTGAAGATTTGCAGCTCTACATTCAGAGCCAGCACATCGAAATTCAAGACCTCGAAGAAGACGAGGAAGAAGAAGACGCCGAGGGCGAGGAAAAGGAAAAAGAGGAAGCCGACGACGAAGAAAAATACTTCGACGACATGCCCCGCGCCGTCAGCAATGATCCGGTGCGCCAGTACCTGCACGAAATTGGCCGGGTTCCGCTGCTGACCTTGGAAGAAGAAATCGCGCTGGCCCGCCGCATCGAAGAAGGTGAGGAAGCCCGCAAATCCCACGAGGAAGAACCGGAACTCGAAGAGCGTGCCCAGCGCCGTCTCAAGCGCCAGATGGAAGACGGCGCGGCGGCCCGCCAAGGCTTGATCGAAGCCAACTTACGCCTTGTGGTCAGCATCGCCAAGAAGTACACCGGACGCGGACTGGGTTTCCTCGATTTGATTCAGGAAGGCAATCAGGGCCTGATCCGGGCGGTGGAGAAGTTCGAGTACCGCCGCCGCTACAAGTTCTCCACTTACGCGACGTGGTGGATTCGGCAGGCCATCAACAGGGCGATTGCCGATCAGGCCCGCACCATCCGCATTCCGGTGCATATGGTCGAAACCATCAACAAGCTGACCCGCACGGCCAGGCAGCTTCAGCAAGAACTCAGCCGCGAACCCACTTACGAAGAAATTGCCGAGGCGATGGGGCCGGGTTGGGACGCGCCCAAGGTCGAAGAAGTCCAGAAGGTCTCTCAGGAGCCTGTGTCACTTGAAACGCCGATTGGCGACGAAAAAGATAGCTTCTACGGCGACTTCATTCCCGACGAGAACCTGGACAGCCCCGTCGAGAACGCCGCCAAGACCCTGCTTTCTGAGGAACTCGAAAAAGCGCTGGGCAAGCTGACCGAACGGGAAGCGATGGTGCTCAAATTCCGCAAGGGCCTGGTGGACGGGCGCGAGCATACGCTCGAAGAAGTCGGCCAGCGCTTTAACGTTACCCGTGAGCGCATCCGCCAGATTGAAAACAAAGCGCTGCGTAAGCTCAAGTACCACGAGAGCCGCACCCGCAAACTGCGCGACTTTTTGGACTGAGCTTCAAGATGTGGGCGGCCACCTTTCCAACTGGGAGGTGGCCGTTTTTGGTGTGCCTCACCCGACTCTCCCCCATTTCTGGAGCAAGTTTCGCTAGGCTAGGAAGCATGACTTCTGCCCTGCTACTCGGCCACCGAGGCACACCCCGCCTGCACCCCGAAAACTCGCTCGCCGGATTTCAAGCTGCTCTCGACGCGGGCCTGGACGGCGTGGAAACTGACATTCGGCGGCTGGGCGACGGCGGTTTGGTGATTTGCCATGACGCCCAGCTTAAAGACGGACGCAAACTCAGCGCTCTCAACCGCGCCGACTTGCCTGCTTACATGCCGCTGCTGCCGGAGGTGCTGGTGTGGGCGGCAGAGACCGGCGCGTACCTCAATTTGGAAATTAAGCCAGAAGTGGGCAAGGGCGACGGGCGCACCGAGGAAACGTTGGATTTGGTGCGGGCCTACGGCCTGACAAGTCAGGTGCTTGTCAGTTCGTTCAGCCCGCTGCAACTGCTGGCCGCCCAGCAGCACGCCCCGCAGATCGAGCGCGGCTTTTTGTATCACCGGACGTACCACATCGGCTGCGACTTGGTGCCGGAAGTGGCGCGGCGCTTGGAGGTGGCGGCCCTCCACCCGCACTTCAGACTCATTACGCCGGAGCTGATGGAAATGGCGGCGCGGGAAGGCTGGCGCGTCAACACCTGGACGATCAATGAGGCGGTGCAGGGACGTGAGCTGCTGGCCCTGGGCGTCGCAGGCCTGATCGGTGACGTGCCGGAGGAGTTGCTGAGCGCCAGAGCGGGCGTATGAGCAGCCAAGCGGCTGTATGAGCGGCTCTGTCAGCGCCTCTGTTAACAGCTGTGTCAGGTCAATGTCAGGTTAGAATAGATGACAACCACTTGACGAAATCTCATTAGGCTCTGAGACGTTTATTGTCTGGGCCAGGGCGCGTCAATGGGCAGACCCTGCTTCAAGTGTAAAAGGAGTTTCATGAAACGAATCATGTTGATGCTGGCCCTCGGCGGCACCGCTTTTCAAATGGCGGCGGCCCAAACGACCGTTGAATTTTGGCACTCTTTCGGCGACGCCAAGCGGGCGGACTGGATCAAAGCCCGCGCTGACGAATACAACAAAGCCCACCCCAGCGTGACGGTGGTGCCCAGCTACAAAGGAGGCTACAACGACTCCTTGCAGGCCACCATTTTGGCCGCCCGCCAGAACAAAGCCCCAGCCCTGGTACAAATCTTTGAGGTCGGCAGCCAGTTGGCCCTCGACTCCGGGGTGTTTCAGCCGGTCAGCTCCGTTAAGAATGTAGATTTCAGCGATTACATCAAACCCGTCATCAATTACTACACCATCAACGGCAAGGTCAACAGCTTGCCGTTTAACAGCTCGTCTCCGGTTTTGTATTTCAACAAAGACATGCTGACCAAAGCGGGCCTCAATCCTGCCGCGCCGCCCACCACCTTCGGCGGAATCATCAAAGCCTGTGACAAGCTCAAAGTGGCGCTGCCCGACACCAAATGCATGAGCTTGGCGCTTTACGGCTGGTTTGTGGAGCAGTGGATGTCCGAGCAAAACGCCGACTTGTTCAACAACGGCAACGGGCGCACCGCCCGCGCCACCGCCACCACCCTCAACGGCCCGGCAGGCAAGAAGATTTTCCAATTCTTCAAAGACCTTCAGGACAAGGGCTACATCACCAACACCGGCAAGCTGGCCGACACTGACGGCACCAACGCCATTTTCAGCAACCAGCGGGCCGCCTTTACCATCAACAGCACGGCGGACTTGGGCAACCAGATCGCCTCGGCCAAGACGGCAGGCTTCCAAATCGGCGTCGGTGTGCTGCCTATTCCGGACGGCACCAAGCGCAACGGCGTGGTCATCGGCGGCGCTTCGCTGTGGATTTCCAAGAGCATCACCAAGCCCCAAGCCGATGCGGCGCTCGACTTTGCCCTGTACATGACCAACACCAAAAACATGGCCGACTGGCACAAGCTGACCGGCTATTACCCGGTGCGCAACAGCAGCATCACTTCGCTGCGCAGCCAAGGCTGGTTTAGCGGCTCACCGCTGCAAATCACCGCCTTTAACCAGTTGCTGGCCACCAAGAACAACACCGCCAGCGCGGGCGGCCTCAACGGCGTGGCGATCCAGACCCGCACCATCATGGAGCAGGGCCTCCAGAAAGTCCTGGGTGGACAGAGCGTCGATGCTACGCTGGCCGAAACCGCCAGCCAGATCAACGCGGCCCTGACCGACTACAACAAAAACTTCAAATAACCGCTGCTTTTCCTTTACCGCTCAACGGCTCTGTTTCGCCCTGAGTTTGCTACTACTCCCCCCGCCACCATACGGGGGGCTGCTCTCTTTCCTGGCCTTCACGCAGCTCCGAATCTCGAACCCACTCGCCTCTCTTCTTCATGCTCCGGGAGAGGGGCCGAGCCGCCAGCCGAAAGGTTATTTTTGTACTTCCACATTAAACAAAAATCAATAGTATTGGCCCAAGTGTAAGGTTGAGTCGGCTTGGGCCAAATTTTTTTATGGCCTCTCAGTTCCACTTTCGTACTCGCCCTGCCGGAGGAGTTTCCCTTGAGCCTGACGTCTAAACGCCGCGTACCCAAAGCAGGCAAGGTGAGCAGCGCCCCAGAAGAGCGGGCCACCTTCCGCAACCCTGTGCTGCCCTGGCTTTTTTTGCTGCCCACCTTCATCATTTTGGCCATCTTTCTCTATTACCCAGCGCTCCGAACCTTGCGGCTGAGTTTGTTCCGCTCCAACATCATTTTGGGCAATGAAAGTTTCGTGGGTCTGGCGCAATTTGCCGAGCTGCTGTCCAGTCCGGTGTACCACCAAGTCATCTTGCAGACCCTCATTTACTGCGCTCTGGTCATCGTTTTGGGCTTATTTTCGGCGATGGGCCTGGCGTGGCTGGCCAGCCGCCCGATTGCTGGAGCCAAGTTTTACCGCCTCATGCTGATTTATCCTTACGCGCTGTCTCCGGCCATCGCGGGCACCATCTGGCTGTTTTTGTTCAATCCTGAAATCGGCGTGGTCAACAGCGTGCTGTCCTCCTTGGTCGGCGTGCGTCCGCGTTGGCTGGACAACCCACTCCTGGCTTTCGGCTTGGTGGTCTTGGCCGCCGTCTGGAAAGGACTGGGCTACAACGTGGTCTTTTATCTGGCCGCTCTCCAAAACATCCCCGGCGAGGTTTCGGAAGCGGCGGCCATCGACGGCGCGAGCGGTTGGCAATCATTTTGGAAAGTCACCTTTCCGCTGCTCTCCCCCATGACCTTCTTCTTGGTGTTTACCAATTTGGTCTACGCGCTGTTTGACAGCTTCGGCTTGGTCGATATCCTAACGCGCGGCGGGCCCGTCTACGGCCAAACCGGCATCACCACCTTTTTGATCTACCAGCTCTACGAAGACGGCTTCCGCAATTTCAAAACCGGCGTGGCCGCCAGCCAAGCGGTGCTGATGCTGGTCATGGTCGGGGTGATTACCGTCATGCAGTTCAGATACGGCAACCGGAGAGTGCACTATGGCGCCTAAAGCCGTTTCATTACCGCAGACGGCCAAACCCCGCTCCAGCAAGCCGCCAATCCGCCACCTGTGGGTTCATGTGGTTTTGATTATTGCCGTGATTGTCATCGCCTCGCCGCTGGTGTTCGCGCTGATCAAGGCGACCCAGTCCAGCGATCAGGTGATCGGGCCGAGTCTCTTGCCGGGCACCCAGTTCTTCCACAACCTCGCCAGCGTTTGGGGCGACGCCCACCTGGGCCGCTTCATGTTCAACTCGTTTGTCGTCACCATCTGCGTCACGGTGGGCAAAACCATCTTGTCGCTGCTGGCCGCACTCGCTTTCGTTTACTTCCGCTTTCCCCTCAAAAGCGTGGCATTTGCGCTGGTGCTCTTCACGCTGATGCTGCCCACCGAGCTGCTGATCGTGGCGCTGTTTGATCTGGTGTCGGGCACCCTCAAATGGTCTGACAGCTACGCGGCCATCATCGTGCCGTTTTTGGCCTCAGCCACCGGCACCTTTTTGTTTCGGCAGCATTTCATGAATATTCCGCTGTCGCTGGCCGACGCCGCCCGCATTGACGGCTGCGGCCCGATGACCTTCCTCAGCAAAATCCTGATTCCTATGAGCTGGAACACCATCGGAGCGCTGGCGGTCATTCAGTTCGTGGGGGCCTGGGATCAGTACCTCTGGCCGCTGGTGATTATGCAGTCCGACGACAAACAGGTGGTGCAGGTGGGCCTACGCCGATTGATCGACGTGGGCGGTCAAACAGATTGGGGCGCGGTGATGGCCGGAGCCTTGATCACTCTGGTGCCGCCACTGCTGGTCTTCACCTTGCTGCAAGAGCAGTTCAGCAAAGGCTTTGCCCTCGGACAAGACAAGTAGTCTTTTCCTTCTAAATTTTAGAAGAAGCCTGCTGAATCTCGTGTTGAGGTTCAGCAGGCTTCTTCATTTGCAAAACTCAAGGGTACAAGCGAAACCAGCCCGGCCTTAATGAAGTTGGGCGGCCCAAAACCTCACCATTTTCGTGCATCTTATCCCGGCTTACATAATATCGAGTAGCCAACCAATTACCTTAACTCAATGAGAAAAATCATGTTGACACTCGCTCTGATGGGAACAGCCGCCGCTCAAACCAATATCGAATTCTGGCACACCTTTGGAGATCCTAAACGCGGGAATTGGATTCAGGCCCGCGCCGATGACTACAACAAAATGCACCCCGGAACGACGGTCAAGCCTGTGGCCAAAGGAAACGACAGCGAACTGATTACAGCCACCATTCTGGCCGCAAGACAGGGCAATCCACCCGCTTTGGCACAAATTTTTGAAGGCGGCAGCCAACTCGCCTTAGACAGCGGCATTTTTCAGCCGGTCAGCGCCGTTAAGAATGTGGACTTCAACGATTATATCAAGCCAGTCATCAATTATTACACTATTGGCGGCAAGGTCAACAGCTTACCGTTTAATTCCAGCAGCCCGGTGCTCTATTACAACAAAGACTTGATGCAAAAAGCCGGTCTGAATCCCAAACAACCGCCCACCACATTCGGCGGTTTGCTGGCCGACTGCAAAAAGATCGAAGCGGCCAACCTCGGCGTGACCTGCTTCGGGATGAGTCTCAACGGCTGGTTTTTTGAAAACTGGATGGCCGAGCAAGGCGTGCCGTTTCTCAACAACGACAACGGCAGAAGTGGGCGTGCCACCGCCACCAACTTGGATAGCCCAGCCGCCAAGACCATCTTCCAATTTTTTAAGACGCTGCAAGACAACAAATACTTTTCTTATACCGGCAGACTCGAAGACTTTGACGGCAGTGACGCCATCTTCACCAATCAAAAAGTGGTGTTTCACATCACTTCGACTTCCAAAATTGGCAACAACGGTGACGGTGCCAAGCGAGCGGGCTTTCAGATGGGCGTGGGCAAATTGCCGATTCCCACGGGCAGCAAGCGCAACGGCGTAGTTTTGGGCGGCGCGAGCATCTGGCTGGCCAAAAATATCAGCAAGGCTGAGGCCGAGGCCGCGCTGGATTTTACCCTCTACCTGACCAACGCCCAGAACATGGCCGACTGGCACAAGCTGACCGGCTACTATCCGGTGCGCCAGAGCAGCATTGCCCTGCTCAGGAAAGAAGGCTGGTTCAAGCAAGCGCCGCTGCAACTCGTCGCCTTCAATCAGCAGACCAACACCGTTCCCAGCCCCGCCACCGCCGGAGCGCTCAACGGAGCGAGTCCACAAGTTCGGCGTGCGGTGGAAGAGGGATTGCAAAGGGTGCTGAGCGGCACACCGGTTGACGCCGCGCTCGCTGAGGCCAAAACCAAGGCCGACGCCGCCATCGCCGATTACAACGCCAACTTCAAATAAGACCCATTGGACCATAAGTGGGCGCAGGAGGGCGAAGTCAAACGCAACGCTGCTGGCCTCTGCGACCAACTCAACCACTTGGGGGCCATACGCAGTTGACGCTCAAGGATAAGAAGGCCCTGAGATTTGCTTCAGGGCCTTGTTCTTATCCGTCAACTGCTTTCAGAACACATTGATATTCAAAAACACATAGGTAATCGGCACGGCAAACAGCAGCGAATCCAAGCGGTCTAAAATGCCGCCGTGACCCGGTAAGGTATTGCCGCTGTCTTTGGCACCCAGCGAGCGTTTAATCAAACTCTCGCTGAGGTCGCCGAGCTGCGAAGCGCTGGCCACCATCACCGCGTACAAAAAGGCGTCGGGCAGACTCCAGATGTTGGCGAGGCGGGTCACGACGACCACCACCAAAAAGCTGACCAGTAACCCGCCCAGCGCACCTTCTACTGTTTTGCCAGGGCTGACTTCGGGAGCCAATTTGCGCTTGCCAAAGAAATAACCGAAAAAATAGCCGCCGGTGTCTGCGGCAAAGGTGGCCAGCAGCGGCAGGGCGAAGAACAGCAGGCCGCCCTCCGCGTCGGGGCTGTAGCGCAGCATCAGAAAGTAGCCGAGCAGCCACGGGATATACAGCAGGCCAAACAAGCTGTAGACCACGCGCTCGAGGGGCCGCTCACCGGGCTGCATGACTTCTACCACCAGCAGGTACCCGGTGGCAGCAGTCAGCACCACCTCACGCCATGAGCCGCCCGCCCAGGGCACAGGCCAGCCCGGATAGCTGGCCACCAAAATGGCCGCGCCGAACAGGTACAGCCCGGTGCGCCGCACGTCGATGTCGCGCCGGTCGACCATGTGGATGTATTCGCGCAGGGCCAAAAAGCCGATCAGCAACAAAAACGGCAGCAGGGTTACCCAGCCGAAATACACCGCCACACACACCAAGGCAAAGCCCACCACCGAGGTGGTAAAGCGGGTGCTGAGCGATTCCATCCGCTTTGGCGCGGGCGATAAGCTCGGCGGCAAAGCGGGCGGCGGGGTGGCCGGGGCCTTGCTCACCCTAAGATGTCCTGCTCCTTGGCGCTGACCGTATCATCAACCCGCTTGATAAATTCGTCGGTCAGCTTCTGGACGTCGGCTTCCCCGCGCTTAATGTCGTCTTCGCCCACGCCCTCGACTTTCTTGAGGTCGTCTAGCGCGTGCTTGCGTAAGCTGCGAACCGCAACTTTGGCATCCTCGCCGTAGTTGCGGGCATTTTTGATCAGGTCTTTGCGGCGCTCCTCTGTGAGCATCGGCAAGCTGATAAAGATGGTGTCGCCTCTGTTGTTGGGATTGAGGCCCAGATCCGAATCACGGATGGCCTTCTCAATCGGGTTGAGCGCTCCTCTGTCCCAGGGCGTGATGACCAAGGTGCGGGCGTCCGGCGTGCTGATGCTGGCCACCTGGTCAATCGGCATGGTGGAGCCGTAATAGTTCACCTGCACTTTTTTGAGAATGCCCGGATTGGCGCGGCCCGTGCGGAGCACCGACAGGCTTTGATCGAGCGCTTCAATGGCCTTGAGCATTTTGCTACGTGATTCAGTTTGAAGTTGTTTCATGTCCATGAGCATTCACTCCTTTGGTCTTGTGTGTGGTTGCTAATTTTAGAAGCTACGAAGTAATCAGTGTTCCGACCCGCTCGCCCACGAACAGGCGGCGCAAATTGCCTTCCTGAAAAATATCAAAGACCACCAGCGGCAGGCCTTTATCCATGCACAGGGTAATGGCGGTGGCGTCCATCACCGCGAGGCGCTTTTCCACCACATCCATGTGGCTGAGCTGATCGTAGCGCACCGCGTCCGGGTTTTTCTGCGGGTCAGAATCGTAGACGCCGTCCACTTTGTTTTTGGCGTACAGCACCACTTCCGCGCCGACTTCCAGCGCCCGCAGCGTGGCGGTGGTGTCAGTGGTAAAAAACGGCGCTCCGTTGCCACCGCCGAAAATGACCACCCGGCCCTTTTCCATGTGGCGCATGGCGCGGCGGCGAATATACGGCTCGGCGACAGCGGCCATGTGGATGGCGCTCATCACGCGGGTGGGCTTTCCGGCCCGCTCCATCGAGTCTTGCAGGGCCATAGCGTTCATGACGGTGCCGAGCATCCCGATGTAGTCTGCCGTGGCCGGATCCATGCCCTGACCGTTGCGAGCGCCGCGCCAGAAGTTGCCGCCTCCGATCACGATGGACAGCTCCACGTCGGTGCCTTCCAGCGCCGAAACGATGTCGTGGGCCAGCTTATCGGTGGCTTCCGGCACGATTCCAAAGCCTTGTTCGCCCGATAAAAATTCGCCGGAGAGTTTAAGTAAAACCCGTTTATACATGGCTGACCTCGTTTTTAGGCTTGGAGTTTGTGGATAAGAGTGAGCGAAAAAATCTTATTTCTTGGATTTAAGCGGAAATGTCTCAAAAACGAATCAAAAAAAGGCCCAGCAACCGCAGACGGGCTACTGGGCGAGACGGGCATGTGGCTTTGATCTCGAGAATGACTTTTGGAAACGGAAGAGTAAATCAAAACTCCAGCAGATAGATCGCTGCTTCCATACGCCACAAGCTACAAGCCACACGCCCCATTCTCTTATGCGCCGATCTCGAAACGCACGAAACGCTGAATGGCGGTGTCGCCGAGGTACTTGCCGACGGTTACGCTGTTGTCCTTGACGAATTTCTGCTCGGGCAGCACCCGCTCTTCGTAAAACTTGCCGATTTGACCGCCCACGATCTTGGCGGCGAGGTCAGGGTTCTTGCCTTCGTTGATGGCTTTGTTGGTCAGGATTTCGCGCTCTTTTTCGATGTCCTCGGCGTTGACTTCGTCGCGGCTGAGGTACTGGGGGCGCTCGGCGGCGACGTGCAGGGCCACGTCTTTGGCCTGCTGCTCCTGCCCGCCGGCCAAGTCCACCAGCACGCCGATCTTGCCGTTGCTGTGAACATATCCGGCCACGTTCTGGCCTTCCACGTAGGCCACGCGGTTGAGCACCAGATTCTCACCGATGGTACCCGCCGCCGCCGCCACAGCGGTTTCTACGCTGTCGCCGCTGTCGAGTTTAAACTGCTTGAACTCGGCCAGATCATTGGTCTTGGCTTTGAGGGCGGCTTGGGCCAGGCTCTCAACCAACGCCTGAAAGTCAGCGTTGCGGGCCACGAAATCGGTCTCGCTGTTGACTTCCACCATCGCGGCGTTGTTGCCGCTGACCACGAAGCGCACCAAGCCTTCTTTGGCTTCGCGGTCGGCTTTCTTGGCCGCCTTGACGATGCCGCGCTCACGCAGCAGAGCCACCGCTTTGTCTTCGTCGTTGCCCGCGTCAGAGAGCGCCTTTTTAACGTCCATCATGCCCGCGCCGGTCAGTTCACGCAGCTTTTTGATTGATTCCAACATCGTTGATGCCTCCGTTTAAAGAAATTTATTCAGGGGGTGTTCGGGTGGTGCTTGAAAAATGCGGGGCGCTGAAGCATTTCGCTCAGGGCCGCCGCACCGTTTCTTTGCTTCAGCGATTAGCCCTTGATTTCGTTGTCCATCGCTGCGGCTGCGCCGGAAGCGATCTGCTGGCCCTGGGTATCGTTCTGGCTCATTGCGCCGCCGATGCCGCCCTGGGTGGTGAACATCGCCACGTCGTCGCTGATCGGTTCCTGGGCCGCTTCGATGTCGGCGTTGTCTTCGCTGACGCGCTCGCTGCTGACATCCTCGCCGCCGCCACGCGCTTCGACGATGAGGTCGCCGATGCGGTGGGTGATCAGTTGGATGCTGCGGATGGCGTCGTCGTTGCCCGGCACGATGTAGTCGATCACGTCGGGGTCGGAGTCGGTGTCGGCCAAAGCGATGACCGGAATACCCAGTTTGTTGGCTTCCTGCACGGCGATGACTTCCTTGGTGGGATCAACGACAAACAGAGCGTCGGGCAAACGGGTCATCTTGCGGATGCCGCCCACATAGCGCAGCAAACGGTCGCGCTCGGAGCCGAGCTGGATGCGCTCAGCCTTGGGGCGGTCGTTAATGCGGCCCGACTCGAACAGCTCATCGAGTTCGGCGAGGCGGTCGATGCGGGTGCGGATGGTGCGGAAGTTGGTCATCATGCCGCCGAGCCAGCGGCTGGTCACGTAAGGCATGCCGCTGCGGCGGGCTTCGAGTTCCACGATTTCCTGAGCCTGCTTTTTGGTGCCGACAAACAAGATGGTGCCGCCGCGCTCCGAGAGGTCTTTGATGAAATCAAAGCTGCGGTCGATCTGCTTGAGGGTTTTTTGCAAGTCGATGATGAAAATACCGTTGCGCTCAGCGAAGATAAACCGCTTGAACTTGGGGTTCCAACGCTTGGTTTCGTGGCCGAAGTGGACGCCCGCTTCAAGTAACTGCTTCATACCGATATAAGACATGTATTCTCCTGAGCGTTTCAAAATAAAGTTTGCCTTCTGCGTGCCGGGGCAGTGTGTTTATGAAAATAAAACTCGCCTCAGTCTCCGCTGCGACGCTCGAGCGCGGCGGATGGGAACGCGGGGGCACCCAACCGAAGAGTTTAGCACGCCCGCGCCCACTCGGCTAGCGTAGCCCTCGCCTCCTTGTGGGGGAGTCGGGGTAGACTGCTGAGCGTGTTACGTGCCGCGTATTGGCTTTCTGCCGTGATTTATCTGCCGCTGGGGGTGCTGCTGTACTTTTTCCCGAGCAGCCTCAGCCAACTGCTCAGCCTGAGTCCCCTCTGGCTGGCCCGTCTCAGCGGGGCGCTGCTGACCGCTTGGGGCGGCCTGCTGATTGCCGCCGCTTTTCACCCGGACAGCGTGACCCGCTACGGTGTGGCGGCTGCCAACTTGCTGGCCGTCGGCACACTGGTTCCGGCGGCGCTGAAGGGGTCGGTCGGCACAGTCGGCGGCCTGGTGCTGAGCGTCTCAGCCGTGCTGGGCGTGGCCGGAATCTTAGCTTTAATCGGAGGTGGTCGGCGTGCCTGAAGAACTCGGTTCCACTGAAACTAAGCTCCCTGAAAATAAATCCACTGAGCGCCTGCAAAAGCGCCTTGCCCGCGCCGGAGTCGCTTCACGCCGCGCCGCCGAGGAACTGATCAAAGCGGGCCGGGTCACGGTCAACGGCGCAGTGGCCACGCTCGGCCAATCGGTCAGTGAAGACGATCTGGTCGAGGTGGACGAGCTGGCGCTGGACGCCGCTCCCACCGAGCAGCGCACCTTTGCCATGTACAAGCGCCGGGGCATTATCGTCACCACCCACGACGAAAAGGGCCGCCCCGCCGTGATGGACAACATGCCCGAGATTCCCGGCTTACACCCGGTGGGAAGGCTCGACCGCGACTCGGAAGGGCTGCTGCTGCTGACCACCGACGGCGAGCTGACCCTGCGCCTGACCCACCCCCGTTACGGCCACGACAAGGTGTACCGGGCTTGGATCGACGGCGGCATTCCTGAGAACGATACGCTGGACGCCTTGGAAGACGGCATCGAGTTGGAGGACGGCTTCACCTCACCCTCACGGGTTGACCGCGCCGGAAAAGGCGTCTACGTGACCCTGCGTGAAGGCAAAAACCGCCAAGTCCGGCGGATGCTGGAAGCGGTGGGCCACCCGGTCACGCGCTTGGTGCGGGTGCGCCTCGGCGGGCTGTGGCTGGAAGATTTGGTGCCGGGCGAGTGGCGCGAGTTAGACAGCCGCGACCTGTTTGATCTGGAAAACCCCGATAAGACGCCCGAAAATGTCTGGGACCGCAAAGAGGGCTTGACACGGGAGCGCTGGGGATAGCAAACAAGCCTTGATGGAGGTGCTGACCCTTTACTGCTCCCCTCAAGCCGAAAAGGTATTGAGCAGGTAGAAAATCAGGAAGCAGCCCACCCCGATTCCAGCGCCCAAACGAATGGGGCGGGCGCTGTACGTTCGGTTGGCCACTGCTGAGAGCTGAAAGCCCGCGCCCAGCAAGCTCAGCACAAACAAAATCAGGCCCGGACTGAGGCGCGGCAAGTGCAAAAAAGCGACGATATAAAAGGCGCTGAGGGCCACGGTCAGGGCGAGGGCCACCCAGATGAGAATCAGCGAGCGCGTCATCTGTTCGCCCGTCAAACTGGAGCGGTTGACCCACACCAGCACGCTGACCTGCAAAACAATCGTCAAAATCACCAGAAACGACAGCACATTCATAAAGCGCAGCTTAACGGCTCGGCACGGGGCATAGGGCACTGGATACGGGGCCGTGTATACTCACGGGCGCGGGAAGGAACACGGTCGCGCCTTTGCAAAAAGGTGAGGAAAGTCCGGGCACCGCAGGGCAGGATGCCAGCTAACGGCTGGGCGGCGAGCGAACCGCTGTGCGTGAGCAGGCGCACGGGAAGGCGCGAAGCCGACGGACAGTGCCACAGAAACCAGACCGCTTGCTCACCAAGGCCGCTCTCACGGCGCAGCAAGTCAGGGTGAAACGGTGCGGTAAGAGCGCACCAGACCGCTTAGAGATAAGAGGTGACTGGTAAACCCCATCCGGTGCAAGACCCGACAGCAGCGGAGGGCGGCCCGCCCGTTGATGCTCAGGATGGTCGCTTCAGGAGCGCGGCGACGCGCCTTCGCAGAGAGATGATCGTGGCTTCCGCAAGGAAGAACAGAACCCGGCTTACTCCCTTCCCGTGCCAAAAAAAGCGCTGCCCAGAAGAATATTGGGCGGCGCTTTTTGGGCTACGGAAAGTGACTTGTGGGAAAAGGTCAGCCCCCTAACGGCTAAACTGGCTTATGACCGTCACCAACAAACGCGATTTACGCGGGATGAACGGGTCGGGCAGGTCGTGGCCAAAACGCTTGCTGCCCTCAAAGACGCTGTAGAACCCGGCATCACCCCCTTCGAACTGGACGCTTTGGCGGGGGAAGTTTTTGAAGCTCACGGGGCTCAATCTGCACCACGCCTCAAATACGGCGCACCCGTCCATGTCTTTATCAGCGTTAATGACGACATCGTTCACGGCCTGCCCACCAAAAAGCCGTTGGCGGCAGGCGATCTGGTCAGCATTGACGTGACGCCCAACGTGCAGGGCTATGTCGCCGACGCGGCCATCAGCCTAGCTATCCCGCCCGCTTCCCCTGTGGTCATGCGTTTACTGGCCTGCACCGAAGCAACTCTGGCCGAGGCCATCAAAGTCGCCCGGCTCGGCCAACCGCTCAACCGCATCGGACACGCCATTCAGCAAGAAGCCGCTCGGCATCGTTTTACCTTGCTGCGCGAACTGCAAGGCCACGGCGTAGGGAGGGCCATTCACGAGAAGCCCAATGTACCGAACTTTTTCCACCCGACCCTCAACATGCCCCTGCATGAAAGCTTGGTGCTGGCCGTTGAACCGATGCTGTCCAGCGGCCAAGCTTGGCGAACCAAAACCAAGCGCGACGGCTGGACAATTTGCACCCGTGACGGCGGGCTGGCCGCCCATTTTGAACACACCATCATGATTACTGGGGACGCGCCGCTGATCCTGACCGCTTAAGGTTGCACTGACAGCTTCGGTAATACTCCTTTTCGCTCCAGCGCCGCCGCGATAAATCCGGCGAACGGCGGGCTGGGGCGCATCGGGCGCGATTTGAATTCGGGATGGGCTTGCAGGCCCACAAAGAAGGGATGGTCGGGGAGTTCGATGCTCTCCACCAAGCCCGCGCCGCGTCCGGCCATGCCGGGGGTCACGCCGCTGATCAGCAGGCCCGCGTCTTTGAGTTGCTGCACGTACACCGGATTGACCTCATAGCGGTGGCGGTGCCTTTCCTGCACTTCGCCACCCTGCGGCACGCCGTAGAGCCGCGCCAGCTTGCTGCCCGCCGCCAGGTCCATCGGCCAGTCACCGAGGCGCATGGTGCCGCCCAGATCGGCGGTTTCGAGTTGTTCGGGCATCAAGTCGATCACCTTGTAAGGAGCATACGGATCAAACTCGGTGGAGTTGGCTTCCGCGAGGCCCACCACATTGCGGGCGTACTCCAGCACCGCCACCTGCATCCCCAAACAGATCCCCAGATACGGCACACCGTTGGTGCGGGCGTACTCGGCTGCTTTGATTTTGCCCTCGATACCGCGCACGCCGAAGCCGCCCGGCACCAAAATGCCGTCCACGTCGCCGAGTTGCTCCTCGATCTGACCGCCCTCTTCGAGCGCTTCGGTATTGACCCATTTGATGTTGACGCGGGCGTCATTGGCGATTCCAGCGTGCAGCAAGGCTTCCATCATCGACAGGTAAGCGTCGGGCATAGCGGTGTACTTGCCAGCCAGCGCGATGCTGACTTCCCGCTGCGGCGCTTTGATGACCCGCACCGCGTTTTGCCAAACGCCCAGATTGGGGTGGATGTGTTCCAACTGCAGCAAGCTCTCCACCGCTTTGCCCAGTCCCTGTTCTTCCAAAGCCAGCGGGATCTCGTAGACGTGCGGAACATCGAAAGACGAGAACACACGGTTGGCCCTGACACTGGTGAACAGCGCGATTTTCTTGGTGATGTCTTCCGGCAACTTCTCTTTGCTTCTGACCATCACTATGTCGGGGCTGATCCCCACTGAGCGCAGCGTGGCAACAGAATGCTGGGTCGGCTTGGTTTTGAATTCGTTGGAGGTGCCCAGGTACGGGACCAAAGTCAGGTGCAAATACAGGGTGTGTTCGTCGCCAACATCGAAACGGAACTGGCGAATGGCTTCCAGAAACGGCAGGGATTCGATGTCGCCCACCGTGCCGCCGACTTCGATCAACACGATATCGGCTCCGGCCCGCTCACCCGCCTCGGTGATGCGGCGCTTGATTTCGTCAGTAACGTGCGGAATGACCTGCACCGTCTGCGACAGGTAATCGCCCGCCCGCTCCTTGCGAATCACTTCAAGGTACACCTGTCCGGTGGTGATGTTGCTGCCCGCCGGAACGTCGAGGTCGAGGAAGCGCTCGTAGTTGCCCAAGTCGAGATCGGTTTCCGCGCCCGAAGCCGTCACAAAGACTTCGCCGTGCTCGTAAGGCCGCATGGTGCCCGCATCGATATTAATGTACGGATCAATTTTGATGGCCGTGACTTTGTAGCCGCGTGCCCGCATCAGTGCGCCGAGCGAGGCGGTGGCCACGCCCTTGCCAAGGCTCGACACCACGCCGCCGGTCACGAAGATGTATTTGGTGTGCATTGCTTCTCCCTTTGCTTCCTGCGCCCGGCCTAGTTGTGAGACCAAAAAAAGAAATCCGGAGCGCAGTGGCTTCCGGAAATTCAGAGTAGCACAGGGGGTGGTTCAGGGGCAGGACGTCACGCGTGGGCAGGCCCAGTTGCGCGGCGAAACAGTCGCACCCAGAACTTCGTTATTAGCAGCAGTCGCACGAATAGAGGGAGAATCTGAACCACTAATGCGCTGCATCTCAAATGAAAAATTTACGGTGCCGTCAGGTCGAGCAACAGTGCCAGCCGCTATCGCCCCAGTAGGCCGCGTAATAGAAAACTTCAGACTACCAGGTTTAATGTAATCCACAAGAATCGCTCCAGATCTGCCTGTAAAATACGGATCAGACGGTACAGTAAGGATACGATTTATACCATTTCCAGAAGTATAGCTAGGAAACCAAGCGGTTGATCCATCATAAAGATTGGCACGATACTCCATGAGAACCCACTGATCATTATTCTGGGGGTCATCCTTGGGCTTTGAGCTGACAGCTAATGTAGAATCGTTCACTAGCACCGAGCGTAAGACTGGATAATAAGCAAAAAACCGGTAACAGCCATAAGAGCTACTTGAGTTGGAATCATTACTACTGCAGTTAGTGATCGTATCTGTTCCTGGCGTATAAATGGGATCACGCGGAGGCAAAACCATTGCAAGGAAAACATTTGGGACAGGCGCCGTTGCAGAGGCTACGGTCCATTGATACTTATTATTGCCATTGACTGTGTTTTTAGCGGTTGTACCAGTAGTGGTAAGGAGTATATTGCTCGTCGCTGAGCCCGTAGGCCACCACACATACAGCGCTTCCCCCAATCTCCCAGTGATGATCTGTTGCGCTATCTGACCTTCCTTAATAATATCTGCATTGAGATTGATACGGTTAGAGTCGCGTGCAGAGGAGTTGATAATTGCGCCGATTGCCACCAAAAGTGCTCCAGCGATAAAGATACTTATCAGAAGCTCAATCAGAGTGAAGCCATGCTGATCCCTCAACAGCTTCATGGACGTACATCCAGCGTGAGAGTCACAGGGGAGTTAATACCTGACACATTCCTAGTAATAGACAGACGCCGCATAGGAGGATTGGAAAGCTGGGCACAACCGCTAGGACTCATCGGCATATCAAGAACATTGAGATTAGTGCAGGTAACTCCACCGAGCTGAGCAGCAGTCAGAGGTGGATTGTAGTCATAATCTGCGGTCACCAAAGTCCTTACAGCTTCGATTTGACGTTGCGCCTCTGCGGTAGCAGACAGCGTTCGTTGCGAATCGATGTTAACCTTGTTGAATCCAATCAATGGTACGGCAATTGCGGTGACAACTACTCCTATGAGCGCTAATGTGATTAGGGTTTCAATTAGCGTAAATCCCACCTGATGACTCTTTTTCTTATATATCATTAACGAATCACCTTACCTGTTACACCAACCACGTAAAAGATCTGTGTTTTTCCGCCTGATTTACTCACGGTTAGCGTACGGTTAGTAGCTGAAAGATCACCATATGGAGCACCATACGTAAGGCTTCCCACAGTCGATCCACCTATTTGCAGAATTACATTATCGGGAATCGCAATGCTTGTGACCGGATCAGTCGACTGCACTCCTGAAACTCTAAGATCATATCCTCCTCCGTTGTTTGCTAGGGTGAAGCTTGAATCCTTGCTCGTTTTGATTGATGCGCCTCTGACTCTCTCTAAATCTAGAGCAATTTGAGAGGTCGCAGAACGAATCTGATTAGACACTATCTCTCCTCTCACATTCGTTATGATCACAGCAAAGAGAATGCCAATTACAAAGATAATGACGAGTAATTCTATGAGAGTGAATCCCTGTGAACGCCACCTCATTGAGCTTTCTCCTGTCTAAACTCATTCATAAGTGTGAAATCGACATCTGTGCTCTGCGTTCCATCAGGATTGGTCTTGCCGAGAGCTGGCTGCCAATCAGCAACTAACGTGCTATTCGTTGGATCCACGCCGGGCACACCAACGGAGGTCGTTGGAAAACCCGGTGGGCTATAGTCTGTACCACGGGCATCAAAGTAATAGTTTTCACTCCAGCCTCTTGAACCGCTTTTGACAATTGCATCTTCATCTTTAATCGCACCACCGCGAACCGTAAGCGTGCCTTTATCTCTTCCATTTCCCGAACTGCCAAAGTCATAGGGATTCGATGCTGAGGCATTGTAAGGAATAATATGCCCTCTACCCGCCATCACGAATCCATCAATCTCCAGATTTTTGGGGGCATTTGCGGAAGCTCCAGGTGCTGTGTTTTGATTAAGCGTTGTCGGATTGTAAGCGAGTCGTACATCGCCAGTGCTTGAATACAAGCCAAAAATATTCTTGATATCATATTGGCCATTGGTCTTAGATGTGCAGGCTCTAATTGATGGACAGCGAGTCTCGTATTTGACGTCGCCCGTCAGCGTAGTACTTCCCTGTGAAACGACAGTAATACCAGCAAATTTCGCGATGGCTGCTCCTCCATTTGCAGTAGTGGCTGCCGCAGATAAACGAGTTGGCCCACTCAAGCTCCCAATGTCACCGTCAGCGTATATCATTCCGTTAAAGACGTCTGGCTGAACTCCGGTTCCAGCAGCTATCCAGCCAGTAGATGTTGCAGAACTCTTAATTGCATTGACGAAAACATTAGAGTTAGGATAGGTCTCAATGAACATCTTTTTGTCTTGGCCATATCTAAGCCGAATAGGAGAGGTGAGGCTTCCAACAGTTGGAACAATCTCAATGCTTTGATAAGATGCTGGTACCCCACCACTCGCGCTCAAGGTGATTTTTTGCGGATCACTGACCAGAACACCAGCTGTACTCGCCAAGTCTCTCTGGTTTCGGCTATTGATTGGCATATTGATAAAATCAGCATCAAATTTTGGATTTGGGTTCCCATTTCCGGATGCTATCTGTATATATATAGATTTATCGACTTTGTTTGAGATCTTTGTAGCCCCAAAGAGATTGTAAGCACCCTGGCTCCCACCAGAGCCCATCTCATTGGCCATGATATAAGAGTCATTACCATTAATGACATCATTTACAAGTCCATTCACACGATTACCGCTCGGCGTATCTATTCTATTTCCTTGAGCGTCTATATTCGTTGTAATAGTCGAGTAGCCAGAAGATGTTAAAGCTCCATCGATGGAGATGCTCGACCCGTTCTTCACTCCTGCGGTACCGTATACTCCACGGAAAGAGGGTATCGAGTTGGTGTGAAACGGACCACTAAAGTCATTGCCATATCCATAGTAACCATCGTGACTTCCCCATTGATTGACGAATTGGCCAAAACTCGTGAAGTTCGGATTTGTCGGGGGAACTCCAGGTACCACGAATTTGAAAGTGAAGGCATGAACAGTCTCATTGCCCCTGACAGTAATCCTACGATTGGAATCGGATGACTTGCCAAGACTATCAACTCCAGCCACCCGAAAATACAATGCATAAGCGTATTCATCGGTCTGCAATAAGGTTACAGGCCTCAAACCGGCCTGCACCTGTGCGCCATTCACAAGAGTCGCACGATTCGCGGAAAAGACCTTGTCGAAAAACGCCTGACGGTCAGCAGTGCTTGCCGCCGGGATGCCAGCCTGAGTGTAGGCCAGCGCCGCTGCACCAGTATTTGATATGAGTTGTGCAAAAAAGTTGGCCTGACTAATAGAAAATTGGGGAACATCGCAAACCTTAGCACTTTGAGGAACGGATACACTGGTGCCAGGAATAATTGTATCGCTCGCATTTGCTTTGACGAACCCAGTGACCGGAACACTTGCGCCGTTTTGGCATAGACTGGCAATCCAGCTTTTAAGCGTGCCATATGTCGTCCCAACAGGCAATGTGGAAGTGATCATAATACGCTGGGATGCATCAAGCAGGCTTTTTGCATACGCTATACCCGATTCAGCGGAGTATTGAGCAGGCAGTATTGCTTTTTGTTCACCTGTTGTGCGGCGTGCCGAGAGTGAAAGATTTGCCGAAACGACAAGTAGTGCCGCCAACATTAGTACAGCCAACAGGACAACAACGATTAGTGCTGCGCCCTCTTCCCGCGTCTTACTCTTCATAGGCTTAACTATGCCGCAAGAGGTCTTACGAAAAAACACCCATTTAGGGGAGTAGGTTAGGTTATGTCTCAAGCCTCATCTCATCAGCCTTTAGCCTCTGCCCTCCCCCGTCCCCTCGACTTCGCCTACCCCTCCAACCGCTGGGCCGCAGCAGGCCTTGGCCTCGGCATCCTGACCGCCAAAGTGCTGGGACACTCTTGGCCGGGCAGCCTCCGCATTGGATTAGGAACGTTCAGCAGTTGGGCCATTGCCCGCGAACTCGACCCCGACGTTTCAGATACGGCGCTGGCCGCCATGCCGCTGGCTTTCTTGGCTTTGCTGGCGCGGCCCAGCAGTACCGAAGCCCACCAAGCTGAGCCGCTGAGCAGTCTGCGCCACGCGTTGCCCGCCTTCACCGCCCTCAGCAGCACGCGGACACTGGCCGCCACCGTAGGCGTCAAAACCAGTCCGCAAGACGCCGCCGCGCTGGGTGTTCAAGCGGCGCTCAGCGCCCTGAGCAGCGGCCATGTCGTCAGCTTGATGCCGAGCGCAGCACTAACTTGGTCAAGCGAATTTGAGGACGACTTCAGCGCCCCACCTCTGTCGGGTGTGGCGGTGGCGGCGGCTGGAGCGCTGCCCACCTCAGCGACGGGCGCGGGCAGCAGCGTTCTGAGCGATCTCCTGAGCCTCGCGGCACTCGGGCTCGGCGCACAACTCACCGCCCCCGAACGGATCAGCAGCCGCTGTGACGAAGTTCCCACACTTGTTTCATCGCAGCGGGTACGGGCGGCCCGCCTGCTCAGCCTTGGTACGCTGGGACTGGCTCTCCTGAGGCGCGAAACCTTAGCGCTCGCTCCACTGGCCGCTGCTTGTATCAGTGTGGGAGCAAGGCGAGCCTTCAAACGTTGAGAGAAGGTGAATTGTGTGGACTCTAGTCAACCTCGTTTAGGGCTTGAAAAAGCGCCAATTGTATGCAAAGACCGTCAAAGCAACCTTGAGGCAGAGCGATGTGAGCGTTTTGATCTGTCCCCAGCGAATTCCAGCGCTAATTAAAACGGAAAAAACAGTCTCAATGCGCTTGCGTGCGTCTGCGTATTCTTCCTTCCAGCGAGGATCACAGGTTTTGGCGTTCTTTTCGGGTGGCGTAAGATTGGCCCCATCCAGATAAGCTTTATCCCCAATGATTTTGGGTGCGCCGTAGGCCACCCAATTCCCATTCAGGTCATAACCAGCGATCAAGTCATGCTGATGAGCTGGGCGAATCAAGTACTGCGCCAGTTTGCCGTCGAGCGTACTCCACGCATGGCATTTGAAGCCGTAGACGCTGCCTTGCGTTCCGTACCCCTTGGTTGCAGCCCGAACTTTGCAGCGAGCGGCTCGTTTTGAACGACAGACCGGGAATGGAAATGAATCAATCAGGCAAAAGTCAAGGTCTTCGACCTCGACACAGAGGCTTTCAATGGTGGGCAACAGCCGCTTAAGACGTACATTTGCCTGCGTCAAACTGGGAAGGTGCGGACAGAAGTTGAGTTTGATGAATGACCACCAGCACGAGAAATAAGGTTGCTTATGGGATTTTTGAAGTATGGCGATGGCGACCAACTCGGCGTCGTTGGCTTTTTCGTTGGATTGCCGGACTTTGGGCGGCATCTTCGGAGCGAGCTAAGTCTGGAGAACTTGTAGCGACGCTGAGATGGGCAGTAAGCTGAGATCGGGATGGCACATTGCACCGTCCCTTTAGGATCTTCTATCTGTCGCTGCAACCCCTACACTGGGTAGTCAATGAAGCTGAAATGCAGAAAAACCGCTGATTCGGCAACTTTTACAGCAGTCTTGGCGAGATCTCTACCCTACACTTAGGTATGATAGGCATCCCCAGACAAATCACTTTGGTGCTAGCCACTTTACTCACCCTCCTAATGAATTATCTCTCGAATGCGCTGCCCCTGTTTGGCAACAGCAACGGTGAGATTTCCGATCTGCTGCCCAACGCTTTTACGCCAGCGGGGCTGACCTTCGCTATTTGGGGCGTGATCTTTTTGGGACTGCTGGCCTTCGCCGTTTACCAAGCGCTGCCGGGGCAACGCGGCCCGCGTTACGATGCACTGTTTTGGCCTTATCTGCTGGCCAATCTGCTGAATGTCGGCTGGCTGGTGGCCTTCCAGAGCCTTCACTTCGGGCTGAGCGTGGTGGTGATGCTGGCGTTGCTGGGGTCACTAATCTGGTTGTACCTGCGCCTCAAGGAGCTGGACTTGAAAGGCGGCGAAGCGCTGGCACTAGGCATCCCCACCAGCTTGTATCTGGGCTGGATCGCGGTGGCCACCATCGCCAACGTTACGGCTTGGTTGGTCAGCCTCGGCTTTACTGCAGGGCTAGCCGGTCTAAGCGGCCCGGTGTGGTCCGCACTTTTGGTCGTGGTGGCTTCAGGGGTAGGAGCCTTTTTGCTGCGGACCAATCGCGACTTCGCCGTGATGGGCGTGATTTTGTGGGCTTACTACGGCGTGTATCTGGCCCGCCCGCAGGAGCTGACAGTCACGCTGGGCTTGGTACTGGGTGTGGTGGTGCTGTTGGCCGCCGCTTTTGCCAAGCGCGGTAAACCCGGCAGCGGCGCGAGGCGGCTGAGCGCTTAAGGTCTTGAACTAGAGACTTCAATCCTAAAGGCTCAGCTCCACCAACAGCCGCTCCATCACCGCTTCTACGTCCAGCCCGCGCTTCATGGCAAGGTCAGCTTCTAAAATTCGGCTGAGGTGTGACCTGACTTGGCCCTCGGTAAGCTTACGGGCAACTTCTAGGGCTTTCTTGGCTGGATAAGGCTTGACGCCCAGCCGCTGGGCCGCTTCCGTCTCGGAGACTCGCCCGCCTCCTTGCAGTAAAGCCGCGCTGCGGGCCACCAAGCTGTATTGCCACACCACCACGCCCATCAGCTTGAAAGGGTCTTCGCCGCTGGAGAGCAGTCGGCGGAGCTGGCCGAGCGCCTCAGCGGGCCGCCCAGACGTGGCCGCACCCAACATGACAAACGAATCGCCGGGCGTCTCGCGGCCCACCACCTGCTGCACCAGCTCACGGCCAAACGAACCACTGGGCGGCCCCGCGAGGAAAGCCAGCTTGTTAAGTTCGGCGGCGATGCCCGCCAGATCCGTACCGAAGACCTCGGCCAAATACAGCGCCGCTTCCTTGGCGAGTTTGAGGTTGCTGGCTTTGGCCCGCGCCGTGACCCAGCCGGCCACCTCGCCGGTTTTGCTGGGTGAAGGCACCGCAACGTGTTCGCCGTGCTGCTGATAATGCTTGACGCGGGTCGCCGCGCCCAAAGGGTCGAGGACCACCACCAATGCGCCGGGCGTGGCCAAGACTTCCAGTAGCGCTTTATCAGGGCGCACCCCTTCTAAATCCACCAGTGCCGCCGATTCACCAAACAAGCTGGGAGCCAGCAGCGGAGCGAGCTGCGGCGGGGTCACGTCTTCACCGCCCAGGCGCGGCAAATCGCGCAGATGCAGGCCGCGCTGAGCAAGAGACTCGCGGGCGGCTTCCTCAATCAGAAAACGGTTGCCCGAAAACGCCAAGATCATGCGTGGGTTTTCTTGAGGCGGCGCTGTTCACGGTGCAGAGTGCTCGGCGAGAAAATGGCAGCCCAAGCTTCTGAGAGCAGCGCCGCCATCTGCTGAGCAGTTTGCGGGCGCTGAGCAGGGTCGCGCTGCAAAGCCCGTTCAATCACCGGATGCAGCTCATTTGGGCCGGGCAGCGGCAAACGCTCGCTCGACAAGCCCACCAGCCAGCCGAGCGCGTCGGGGTGCGGCGGCTCACCGGCCAGGCAATCAAAGAGCAAGCCGCCCGCCGCATAAAGGTCGCTGCGGGCATCGCCGCGCACGCCCTGAAACTGCTCGGGGGCCATAAACTGCGGCGTACCCATGCGGGTGCCCGCGTGAAGATCGTCTTTGAGGCGCTTGTCGTGGGCCATGCCGAAATCGGCGACGCGCACACACTCGGCGCTGGCCACACCGCCCAACAGCATCACGTTTTCTGGTTTGAGATCGTGGTGGGTCACGCCCTGCGCGTGAAAAAATCGGGCGGCCGTCAAGACGCCTTGGGTCACGGACACTGCTTCGGCCACGCTCAAGCGGCGAGAATCGAGCAGCTCGCGCAGGCTGCACCCTTCAATAAAGGGGAACACCAATTGTTCTTGGGTATGCGCCAGGAGCGGCACAATCGCCGGATGCATCAAACGCTGCACCACCCGGCCCTCGTGATGAAACCGCACCCGGAAGTCCGGATCGCTGCTGCTCAGCGACTTGACGAAAACCTCATGCCCCTGCCAGCACCCACGTTCCAGCCGCACACCGCCGCGCACTCCCAGCACAACCGGATTGGCAACAGTGATGGTGGGCGTAATAACAGACGAGTGGCGAGACAAAGCAGACATTTGTAGGAGTATAAAGACGAATGCTTCACAGCGTTGTCACTTATACCCCCAATGGCTTTGTCACTCTTAATTGTTTGAGTGGTCATCTTCATTTAACTGACAACAAAGTAAACCGCCTCACGCCCTCGACGTGTCAGCACGCTACCTTAACAACCATGTCTGCCCCTTCTCCCTTTCAGCGCCCACGTCGCCTGCGCCGCACAGCCGCTCTCCGCGCCCTGACACGCGAAATTCACCTCAGCGCCGAGCAATTTATCCTGCCGCTGTTTGTCCATGATGGGCAGGGCGATCAGGTGATTCAAACCATGCCGGGCGTTTTACGCCACGATTTGGCGGGCCTCTTGAACCGCGCCCAAGAAGCCTGGGAGCTGGGCATCCAGAGCATCGTCTTGTTCGGAATACCCGCACATAAAGACGCGCTCGGATCAGGAGCGCACGCTGAGCAAGGCATTATTCAGCGTGCCATCCGCGAAATAAAGGTCAGGTTCCCGGAGATGACCGTGATAGCCGATACTTGCCTTTGCGAATACACCGAACACGGCCACTGTGGGCCGCTGGTGCCGGACGGTCAGGGCGGCTGGACCGTCGACAACGACGCCGCCTTGCCGCTGCTGGCCCAAACTGCTGTGTCGCAGGCGCGGGCCGGAGCCGATATCGTTGCGCCGAGCGCCATGATGGACGGTCAGGTGGGCGCGATTCGCACGGCCCTAGACGCGGCAGGTTTCGAACACGTTCCGGTGATGGCTTACGCCGTCAAGTATGCCAGCGGTTATTACGGCCCCTTCCGCGAGGCGGCAGGCAGCACCCCCAGCGTCGGCAACAGGGCCAGCTACCAAATGGACCCAGCGGGCGGCTACCGTGAAGCGCTGCGCGAAGCCCGCTTGGACGTGAAGCAGGGCGCAGATTATTTGATGGTCAAGCCCGCACTGGCTTACCTGGACGTGCTGCGGGTGGTGCGCGACGCCTTTGACTTGCCGCTGGTGGCGTATAACGTCAGCGGCGAATACGCCATGCTCAAAGCCGCCGCCGCCGCCGGAATGCTCGACGAGAAACGTACGGTGCTCGAAACCCTGATTGCTTTTCGCCGCGCCGGAGCCGACGCCATCATGACTTATCACGCGCTGGACGCGGCACGCTGGCTGAGAGAAGACGCGGCAAATTAAACAAAGCAACGAATCACGAATTGGTGAATCACCCCTCAGTGAATCAACAGCCGCGCCGCCACCACCAACACGATAAAAGCGTAGACCACCTTGATAAAAGCGCTGCCGCGCAGCATCGCCATTTTTGCGCCCACATAAGCGCCCAGCGCGTTGGCTGCGCCCATCGGCAGGCCGATCCAGAAGATCATTTTGCCGCCTATCAAAAAGAAGATAAACGCGCCCGCGTTGGTGGCCAAGTTGATGGCTCGGGCGTTGCCGGATGACCGCACCAAGTTGAAGCCGGAAAGCGCGAAAAGAAACATCAAGAAAGTGCCGGTGCCGGGGCCGATAAAGCCGTCGTAAAGGCTAACCACTAGGGTGCCGGGCAAGATGAGAGCCAAGACCCGAGCGGTCAGGCCCGGATACTTGTCAGTGACGCCAAATTTTTTGCTGGTCAAAACCAGCGCTCCCACGCCCAAAATAATCACCGCCACCAGATTCTTGAAGATGTCAGGATTGACGAAATGCACCAAGTACGCGCCTATCGCGCTGCCGATCAGGGCCAGCGGCACCAACCGCAGCACCAGCGGCCACTCAATATGCCCAGAGCGCCCGTACTGCCAAGTGGAGCTGGCGGAGCCGAAAATGGCCAGCAGCTTGTTGGTCGCCACCGCCTGAGCAGGCGGCAAGCCCATAAAAATCAACGTGGGCAGCGTGATGGTGCCGCCGCCACCCGCCACCGCATCGATAAATCCGGCGAGGAAGGCCAGCGGCAGGCCGTAGAGAAGAACGCTAGGATCGGGCATCGCAGGAAAGTATAAAGGCAAGGCAGGGTGTGTAGCTCCCGCCTTGCCCCGCTGCGCCGCTCAGAATCTAAAAATTGTCAGCCGTTTTCACCGGCCGGCGATCTTGATGCGCCGCTCAAGCTGATCGGTGAAGGTGGTCATGACGGTAGTAAGGGCGAGGTAGACGGCCGCCACCGTGGTCAGCACTGGAATCGGCTGGAAGGTTTCGCTGCTGACCCGCTGCCCCGACAGCGTGAGTTCGACCAGCGCGATGGCTGAGGCCAGCGAGGAGTCTTTGAGCAGCGCCACCAAGTTGTTGACCAGCGGCGGCACCACCACCCTGAGCGCCTGCGGCAAGATGATGCTCGTCATGGTCTGCGCTCCGTTGAGGCCCAAGCTGCGGGCCGCCTCACCCTGTCCCCTGGGAATAGCCTGAATGCCCGCCCGGATGACTTCGGCGTTGTAAGCCCCGACGTTGAGCGAGAGGGCCACCACCGCCGACCAGAACTCGTCGAGCTGCACATTGATACCGATCTTTTGCAGCAAGGGCGGCAAAGCGTTGTAGACAAACAAAATCTGAACCAGCAGCGGCGTGCCGCGCACCAGCCAGACGAAAAAGCCTGCCGGTGCGCGGGTCACCCAAAGCGAGCTGGTTTTCATCAGTCCAGCCAACAAGCCAATCAAGAGGCCGATGACGCCCGAAACCACCGTCAGCAGCAAGGTGATGCGTGCGCCGTCGACAAATAAACTGGCGCGTGAGCCAATCGGTTCGGGCATCAGCTTGAGCACCACGCTGATCAGCAAAAACAACAAGTAAAAAGCCGCCGCTGCGCCGAGCAGCCAAGCGCCCAACGTCCAGCCGGCGAGAGGCGTTGAGCGGGGCGCAGCGGGCCTGGGGGACGGAGCGCTCACAACAGCTTCCCGCGAGATGAGTGGTTCTTCATTCGGCTCAGTATCTCACAGGCGCTAGGCGAAAAATGAAAAGCGCCCGTTTCCACAAAGGAAAACAGACGCCGACTTTTCAATTGATAAGCCTTGTGCCGCTGACTTTACTTGCAGCGAATATCTTGACCGAAGTATTGGTTGCTGAGCTTGGCGTAAACGCCGTTGTTTTCAAGCTTGGACAGGCTGGCATTGAGTTCTTTGGTGAGGCTCGTGTTGCCCTTCTTGACGGCCATCGCAATCTTTTCTTGAAACAACAGATCGCCCTGCACCAGCTTGCCCGGCACGGACTTGATGGCGTCCAGACCCAAGAACTTGTCACTGACCCAAGCGTCGGCGCGGCCTGACATCAGTGCGGCCTGAGCGTCGGTGTCTTTTTGGAAGGTCTTGACATCTTTAATGCCCTTGATCTTCTTGACATTGTCGAGGTAAGTCGTGCCGACTTGCACCACTACCGTTTTGCCCACCAGATCGGCAGCCGACTTGGGGCCGCCGGGCTTGCTGACTATCGCGCCGCCGGTGCAGTAGTGCGGATCTGAAAAGTCCACTGCTTTGGCCCGCTCAGGAGAAATGCCGTGCGAGGCGATCACGA
This sequence comes from Deinococcus detaillensis, assembly GCF_007280555.1. Classification (NCBI taxonomy): domain Bacteria; kingdom Thermotogati; phylum Deinococcota; class Deinococci; order Deinococcales; family Deinococcaceae; genus Deinococcus; species Deinococcus detaillensis. The sequence goes on from NZ_VKDB01000007.1 coordinate 94,618, forward strand.
AGTCGTAGCGGTCTTGGCCGAGGCCGATCAGCAAGTTGTCGAACGGCTGGGTAATCCACTCGACTTTGAGGCCGAGCTGCTTGGCAATCGCGTCGGCCAAATCTATTTCAAAGCCGGTCAGCTTTTTGCCTTCAAAGTAGTTAAACGGCTTGAAGGCTCCCTCGGTGGCAATTTTGATGGTGCCGGACGCCTTGATCTGATCCCAGGTACGGGCCTGCGCGGCGGACGCGAGTAAGGTCAGCGCGGTGAGGGCAAGGATGGTTCGTTTCATAGTGGGCCTCCTGATTCGGGCCAAGCCGACTTCCCTGTCTTGGGCGAGCGGCTCAGAAATGGTTACGCCGTCAATTTAGCGCATAGCGGTGAGGAGAAAGCAGCGCCGCGCATCAGCTGGGCGTCAGCGCTCCGCGCCGCATGTGCCCACCTCAAGCTCAAAAAAGCCGACCCCACGCGGGGGCCAGCTTCCTTTTGCCGTTTGCGCGGCAAACCACGCTATTAGTCGGTTGAAGCGACGATAACTTCTTTGGTGAGGCTGGTCTGGTTGGCCATATTGGTTTGGTTGCCTGCACGGCCCGCGACGCCTTCGTTGCTGTCGGCCTGACCACGGGTACCCATCGGCTGACCACGGTCAATCGCCATCTCGGTGACGGTATCAAAAGCGTGGAGGCGGACATTGTCGACCACCACGTCGACCACGTCGCCGGGCTTGATGTGAGCGTGGCCCTCGACTTTGGCGACCATGGTCTGGCCGTTGACTTCCAGCATGAAGTCGGTCTGTGCGCCCAGCGGCTCAACGACCAGCACCTTGCCCTGAAGCATATTTTCGCCCTCAGGAATATTGCTCATGCCGCGCACGCCGATATGCTCGGGGCGAATGCCCATGAAGACTTCCTTGCCTTCGTAGGCTTTGATGCTCTGGGCCAGCGGGCCACGCGGCGAGACTTTGGAATTGCCCACCACGAATTGCCCGTTTTGGATGCGGGCGGTCAGGAAGTTCATCGAGGGGCTGCCGATAAAGCCGGCCACGAACTTGTTCTGGGGGTAATCGTAGAGGTTGAGCGGCGAATCGACTTGCATCATCACGCCGTCTTTCATCACCACGATGCGGTTGCCCAGCGTCATGGCTTCGACCTGATCGTGGGTCACGTAGATGATGGTGGTGCCGAGGCGCTGGTGAATCTGGCTGATCTGCGAGCGCACTTCGACGCGCAACTTGGCATCGAGGTTGGAAAGCGGCTCGTCCATGAGGAAGACTTTCGGCTCGCGCACGATGGCGCGTCCCATCGCCACGCGCTGACGCTGACCGCCGGAGAGTTCTTTGGGCTTGCGGCCCAGCAGATGCTCGATCTGGAGGATCTTGGCGGCGTCGCGCACCCGCTTCTCGATTTCGTCTTTGGGGGTTTTGCGGAGCTTGAGGCCGAAAGCCATGTTCTCGTAGACGTTCATGTGGGGGTAGAGCGCGTAGTTCTGGAAAACCATGGCGATGTCGCGGTCTTTGGGCGGCACGTCGTTGACCACCCGGTCGCCGATTTTCAAGATGCCGTCAGAGATGTCTTCGAGCCCGGCAATCATCCGCAGGGTGGTGGATTTACCGCAGCCCGACGGCCCGACGAACACCATAAACTCGCCGTCAACCACATTGAGGTTGAAGTCGGAAACGGCGACGCTGTCTTTGCCGTAGCGCTTGTATACGTGTTCCAGAATGACATCTGCCATGATTGCGCCTACCTTTAGCCCCGTCTCTTCGCCGTGAGTATCCTCAGCGAATTGGGGTACATGAAAAGAGTGCTTATTGCTTCCGTTGTAGCCTTTGCGGACAACAGCAGTATAGCCAATCGGTAAAGGTTGTGACAAGACGCCTAGAGCGCATTTTCGGTTATAGCTGCGGCCCAGTTAGAAACGCAGTTCCCGCAGCGCCAGCCGCGCCGCCCAGTAGCCCGCCATGCCGTGAACGCCTCCACCTGGCGGCGTACTGGCGCTGCATAAGTACACCCCTTTCACGGGCGTGCGGTACGGCTGGGCGCTGAGCACCGGGCGCGAGAGCAGTTGCCCTAAGCTATTGGCCCCGCCGCCCACGTCGCCGCCGACCAGATTTGGATTCCACGCTTGCAAGGTGGCCGGCGTGCTGACCGAGCGCTGCAAGATCAACTTCGAGAAACCGGGAGCCGAGCGCTCGATCTGCGCTTCCAACTTGGGCAGGACGTCCTGCGAACTTGCGTTGGGAACGTGGGTATACGCCCAGACGGTGTGCTGGCCCGCTGGAGCGCGGCTGGGATCAAAGAGGGTGTGCTGGGCCAGCAGGACGTAGGGCCGCTGAGCGACTTTGCCGTGGGACGGGGCAGCCTCGGCACGGGTCAGGCTCACCAAATCGCCGCCCAGATGCACCGTCCCAGCGTGGGCCACCTGCGAATCTACCCACGGCAGCGGGCCGCTGAGGGCGTAGTCCACTTTGAAGGCTCCGGGGCCGTATCGGAAGCGGCGAAGCTGCGCGGCGTAGCGCTCCGGTAATTGCCCCTCAGCCAGCTTGAGCAGCGCGGGCGGCCCCATGTCCAGCAAAGTGATGTCGGCGGTGGGCAACTCACGCAGGTGGTCAACAGGATGGCCCAGCGTGATTTCGCCGCCCAGGAACTTGAAGTAACCGAGCAGCGCCGAAGCCAACTCGCCCGCGCCGCCCTGCGGAAACGGCCAGCCGCGTGCGTGGGCCGCGCCGCCGAGCATCAACCCAAACGCAGTCGTGGCCGGACTGGTCAGCGGCAGGGTGCTGTGGGCCGCCAGACCGCCCAGCAGGGCGCGGGCCTTCTCCGTGCGGAAGAGCTTCGCCAGCAGTGTGATAGGCGGCAGAGCGCGAATCCCGAAGCGGGCCAGCAAAATGGGATGCGCCGGAAGATGCAGCAGCGGCCTGAGAAACTCGCCCATCAAATCATCCCAGTTCTCGACCAGCGGGGCCATTAAGCGGCGGTACAGCGGGCCGTCTTCGCCCAGGCCGTCGGCGGTTTCGTCGAGGCTGCGGTGAAGCAGGGCCGCTCCACCGAGCAGCGGGTGGGCCAGCGGCACCTCCGGCTGAATCCAGTGCAGCCCGAAAGCGTGCAGCGGCAATTCTCGGAAAAAGGGACTGCTGATTGCCAGCGGGTGTATGGCGCTACCGAGGTCGTGGACAAAACCCGGCAAGGTGAGCGGGCCACTGCGGGTCGCGCCGCCTGCCTCGCCTTGGCCTTCCCACAGGCGCACGCGCAGACCGGCCCTCGCCAGCACGATGGCGGCGGCCAGACCGTTGGGGCCACTGCCCACGACGTTGGCGCTGAGCGTTGAACGCACGGATAAAGACATGGTTCATGATGGCTGATACGGGCGCAGGCGATGTGTAGGGAGAAGGGCGGTTGGGTCGCGGCCCATTTACGCTTTAACTTATTTGGTATGGATCACGGCGTTCGACTCGCACAGGTCTTTGACACGCGACACACCGAGGGCCGGACTGCACCCACTGCCCACCTACAAGGTGAAGCGTATACCTTGATAAGCGAGCAATCAGACGACCGCACCGTTTCGGGCCAGCAGCACAAGGAGCCAGCATGACTATTCGGGAGTTGACCGGACAAGATATCCAACTGGGCTACGCCGCCATGTTTGAATTGCGGGGCCAGCGCCCGCCACTGGCTTCACCGGAAGCGTTTCAAAGTTGGGTGACGCAGCAAGCGGCGCAGGGCTACCGGCTCGCCGCTGCCTTTGAATCGCAAGTAGCACAGGCTCAGGCCGTCTGCGGCTTTCGGGTGCTGAACTTTTTGTATTCGGGCCGTCAGCTCTACATCGACGACCTCTCTACCCTGCCCCAGGCCCGCGCAAGAGGCCACGCCCGCGCCCTACTCGACTGGGCTGAGGCCGAAGCGGGGCGGCTGAACTGCGAGAGTCTGCACCTCGATTCGGGCGTGCAGCGTTTTGGAGCGCACCGGCTGTACCTCAAAGCGGGGATGGACATCACGGCGCACCATTTCGCCAAGAGTTTGCGGTGACTTACTACGATCCACGCGCCCGCAACCCCGCCACCAGCCGCCGCCCGCTCAACCGCCGAGACGATGAATGGATACGTGACCTGCTGGGTCGCCTTCAAATTTGCCGCATCAGCACGCTGTGGCAAGGCGAAGACGGCGAGGCCTTTCCCTTCATCAACCCGACCAGCTTCGTCTACCGGCCAGAGACGCACGACCTCATCTACCATTCCAACCTTGCCGGGCGGCTCAGGGCCAACACCGAGAACAGCCAGCGAACCACCTTTGAAGCCAGCGAAATGGGCCGCTTTTTGCCGAGCAACGATCCGCTGGAATTCAGCGTGCAGTACCGCAGCGTAATGGCGTTCGGGGTGTCGCGGCTGCTGGAAGGCGAAGAAGCCCGCCGGGCGCTGTATACGCTGTGCGCCCACATTTTTCCCGATGTCAGACCCGGCACCGAAATGCAGCCGATCAGTGATGAGCAACTGGGCCGCACCAGTGTCTACTCGCTGGCGATTGAGCGCTGGAGCGGCAAAGAGAACTGGGCCGAGCAGGCCGATCAGACCTTAGACTGGTCCGCTTTGCCTGATCACTTGCTCAAACCACCTGCTTAAAGAGTCATTTGCTAAGCCGCCCAGAAGCAGAAGAACCAACCAAACATCAACAACCCTGACAAATTGCTGCCCGCCGCCCCGCTAAGATAAAGAGCATGATGCGCCGGATGCTCTTCTCACTCGTGCCGCTGACGCTGCTGGCGAGTTGTGCGCCGCGCGTGACGGCCACGCCCACACCGATCACCGCCCAAACGCCGGTCAGCGCGGTGTCGTTTTATCCCAAAGAAACCGGCCTGCTGTGGAACTACGCGCCCGAAGGCGAGAGCACTGGAGTGCCGTACTCGCTCAAAGCGCTCGGCCCCACCGTGTTTGGAGACGCGCAGGTGTCGGCCTTTCAGCTGACTGGGCGCGGCGCAGACCAGACCTCCTACCGCCAGATCGACGCCAGCGGCCAGCGGCTGCTGGGCTTCCGCAAACCCGGCCTGAGCGTGACGCTGAGTCCGGCCTGGCAAGAATGGCCCGCAGAAAACGCTTGGAAGGCGGGGCTGACCTGGAGCGGCCAGAGCAGCGCCCGCCTGCGCTCGGATGACGGCCAAGTCGATCAATCGGGCACCGTGACCTACCGCTACAACGTCTTGGAGCAGCGCCAAGTCACGGTGGCGAACCAGACTTACCGCGTCTGGGTGGTCAACCGCCAGCTCACCGACACGCTCGGCGGCCTCTTTCCGGCGTCCGAGACCATCTGGTTTGCTCCCTACGTGGGCGAAGTGCGAACTGCCGAGGCGCTGCTATTGATCGGGCGCAATTTCAAGAGTAACTAAAAAGCAACTGACCTAAGCCCCATCTCCCCTTTTCGCCCACGACCACAGGAGCCGACATGAGCGCCAAAAAGACCCCACTTCAACCGCTTCAAAAGGAGTTGCCCAGACCAGAACTGTCCAGGCCAGAGTTGCCCAGACCAGAGCTGCTCAGATCAGAGTTACCCAGACTGGAATCACTCCGGCCTCCCACGAAAACGGCTGCTCAATCCGTCAAGGCCCTGTCCATGCCGGCTCAACCGGCCAGCACCACGCCGCTGCTCGACCGGATCGACTCGCCTGACGATCTCAAGCACCTGAACATGGATCAGTTGCCGGAGCTCACGGCAGAACTCAGAGACGAAATCGTGCGGGTGTGCAGCGTGGGCGGGCTGCACTTGGCTTCCTCGCTGGGAGCTACCGATTTGATCGTGGCGCTGCATTACGTGCTGAACTCGCCGAGCGACAAGATTCTCTTTGACGTGGGCCACCAAGCCTACGCCCACAAAATCTTGACCGGACGGCGGCACCTGATGACCACCCTCAAAAAAGAAGGCGGCTTATCGGGCTTTACCCGCGTCTCCGAGTCGCCGCACGACGCCATCACGGTGGGGCACGCCAGCACCAGCTTGGCCAACGCGCTGGGCATGGCGATGGCCAGAGACGCGCTGGGACAGGATTACAAAGTGGCCGCCGTGATCGGAGACGGCGCACTGACCGGCGGCATGGCGCTGGCGGCGCTCAACACCATCGGAGACAAGCAGCCCAACATGCTGATCGTGCTCAACGACAACGAAATGAGTATTTCGGAAAATGTCGGGGCCATGAACCGCTTTATGCGCGGTTTGCAAGTTCAGAAGTGGTTTCAGGAAGGCGAGGGGGCCGGTAAAAAAGCCGTCAGCGCTTTCAGCAAACCGCTGGCCGAGCTGATGAGCCGCGCCAAGAGCAGCACCCGCCATTTCTTCGATCCGGCCAGCATCAACCCGTTCGCGGCGATGGGCCTGCGCTACGTGGGGCCAGTCGACGGCCACGACGTGATCGAGATGGCCTGGCTGATGGAAAAACTGCTGGATTTGGACGGCCCCACCATCCTCCACGTCGTGACCAAAAAGGGCAAAGGCCTAGACACCGCCGAGGCCGACCCGATCAAGTGGCACGGCCCGGCCAAGTTCGATCCGGTGACGCACGAGTTCGCGGCGGGCAAGCAGACCTACTCGTGGAGCAACGCTTTTGGCGACGCTGCCAGCGAACTCGCCCACCAAGACCCGCGCATCTTCGTGATCACCCCTGCCATGCGCGAAGGCTCAGGCCTGGTGGAATACAGCAAGACCCACCCCAAGCGCTACCTCGACGTCGGCATTGCCGAAGAAGTAGCGGTCACGGCGGCGGCGGGCATGGGCCTGCAAGGACTGCGGCCCATCGTGGCGATTTATTCCAGCTTCCTCCAGCGGGCCTACGATCAGGTGATGCATGACGTGGCGATTGAACACGTGCCGGTGATTTTTGCCATTGATAGGGCGGGCGTCGTCGGCGCGGACGGAGCCACCCACAACGGCGTGTTCGATCTGTCGTTTCTGCGCAGCGTGCCGGGCATGAAGATCGGCCTGCCCAAAGACGCCTACGAGCTGCGCGGGATGCTCAAAGAAGCGGTGCGGCTCGGCGGCCCGGTCGCCATCCGCTATCCGAGGGGCAACACCCCCCGCGTGCCGGAAGGCACCTGGCCCGACTTGACGTGGGGCACCTGGGAGCGGCTGCAAGGCGGCAGTGACGTAGGCGGCGTGGTGGTGCTGGCAGCGGGCAAAGCGCTGGAATACGCCCAAAGCGCCCTCAAGGACTTGCCGGAAGTGGGCTTGATCAACGCCCGCTTCGTCAAGCCGCTCGACACCGTCATGCTGCGCGAAGTGGCCCAGTCCGCCCGCGCCATCGTAACGGTGGAAGACAACAGCGTGGTGGGCGGCTTCGGCTCGGCAGTGCTCGAAGAACTCAGCCGCCTGAATCTCAGTGTGCCGGTGCGGGTGCTGGGCGTGCCCGACGAGTTTCAGGAACACGCCAGCGTGGAGCGAGTTCACGCACTGTCGGGCATGGACGCCCAGGCCATTCGCACGGTGCTGGCTGAACTGGGCGTGGACGTGCCGCTGGAAGTTTAATCGAGGGCGCAGTACACCTTGATTTGCCGCCGAATCACGTCCAAGCTGCTGCGCCAAAAACCCACGTCGTGTAGGTTCATCCCAAAGCGGCCCGCCAATTCCTGTGGGCTGCTCAGTCCGGTGGAAGCCAGCAGCTCATCGTAAGCGGCGCGGAAGGTTTCGGGTTCGGCTTGGTAGCGGGCGTAGAGGCCCAAGCTGAACAGCAAGCCGAAGGTGTAGGGGTAATTGTAAAAGGCCACGCTGTAGTAGTGCGGCTTAACGGCCCACATGTAGGGGTGCGCCTGTCCCAGCGCGTCCCCGTAAGCGGTGCGCTGGGCCTGCTCCATCAAAGTGCACAGCTCGGCAGACGACAAATCGCGCTCGGTGCGGCGGGCAGACACCGCTTGCTCGAACAAAAAGCGCGAGTGAATATCCACCACCACTTGCGCGTGTCCCATCAGCTGGGTTTCCAAAATGTAAAGCTGCTCGGCAGAGTTGCCCGCTGCCTGTTCACCCGCTTCATGCCCAACCACCTCACTAAGGGCCGCTTCCTGAACGATGGTTTCGCAAAAAATACTGGCGGTCTCGGCCAAAGTCATCGGCGTGCGGCTCTGCACCGGGGTGCGGTGCCTCAAGCAGAAGTTGTGATAAGCGTGGCCGAGTTCGTGGGCCACAGTAGACACCGCGTCGAGGGTGCCGCCGTAGTTGAGCAGCACCCGGCTTTCACCGACCTCCGGCTTCCAGGTCATGCAAAAAGCCCCGCCGCGCTTGCCGTCACGTGGGCCAGCATCCAGCCAGTTTTCATTGAAGGCGCGGGCGGCAAAATCACCCAGCTTGTCGGAGTAGCTGCGAAACTGCTTTTCTATGAAGGCCGCGCCCGCCGCGTAGCTCCACTCGCGCCCCGCTTCGCCCTGCGGCGCGAGCAAGTTGTGCCAGTCCAATTTTTGGTGACCCAAGCGCCGCGCCTTGGACAGAAAGTAAGCCTGAAAATCAGGCAGGCTTTCCTCTATGGCGGCGGTCATGGCGTCGAGCGTGGCGCGGTCGATGCCGTGAATCAGCAAGCTGGCGTCGAGGGCGCTGGCATGGCCCCGCCGCAAGTTGAGCACGCCTGCCTCACCTTTCACGCCGTTCATGGCGGCGGCCAGCGGCACTTCTGCGGCTTTCCAAGCGGCCAGCTCAGCGTCGTAGGCGTCTTGCCTGACTTGCTCATCGGCGTCGCTGGCAAGGTTGCGAATGGCGGTCATCGGCAAAGTTTGGCCGCCAAACGGCACCCGCATCTGGCTGGTCAGGTTGCCGTGCAGCTTGTTCCACGCGCCGCCGCTGGCCGGGTGCAGGGCGCTGGCGAGTTCCTCCTCGCCTTCGGGCAGCAAGTAACGGGCTTCTTCCACCGCCCGCTGAAGAGAATAAGCGTGCTGGCGGGCGGTTTCCGAGTCGGCCAGCAGCGTTTCCAGATTTGCGCCGCCCAGCCAAGCCTTGTAACGGGTCGATAAATTTTGCAGTGGCAGCAGCAGGGTGCTCAGCTCACTCTGGCGGGCCTGCGCCGCGTCGTTGTGGCTGTCGGTGGTGACCAGCGCCTGCAAAAACGCGCTGGGCGGGCGTGCTTGGCGCAGCAGGTCGTTGAGCAGGGCAGTGGCCTGATCATAAGCGTCGGGCGTGACGGCACCTGCGGCACGCACCCCCAGCGCCTCGAAGTGCTGGCCGAGCCGGGTCCGTGCTTCCCGCAGCGCCCCGAAGGCCGAGAGCAGCTTGGGATCGTCGGCGGAAGCAAAGAGGTCATCGGTACGCCAGCGCGGCAGTGAATCGGGCATTTGGGGGGTGGTCATGTGGGCAGTCTAGCGCTGAGTAGGGAACACAAGACCGAAAATAAGCGGGTGCTAAACTCAGGGGCATGAGCGCCCCGACCCTGTTCGTGATTACCAGCCGTTACCTCAAGCCCGCCGAGCTGATTGCTGAAATCACACCGCGCCACCGCACCTGGCTCGACCAGCATTACCGCTCCGGCACTTTTTTGGTCTCAGGCCGGATGCCCAGCGGCGCGGGCGGCGTGCTGCTGGCCAAAGCTGAAACTCAAGCCGAACTCGAAGCTCTATTTGAGGATGACCCGTTCGTGCTGGAAGGTTGCTCGGAATACAGCTACACGGCTTTTACGCCGGTCAAGCGCGGCAAAAGTTTGGAGTTGGAGGGCGTGCCGTTGGTGGAGTGAAAGTATTCCAAACAGAAAAGCGGCCCGCTCAAGTCTCGTAACTTGGCGGGCCGCTTTCATTTCAATTTCCAATCCTCAGCTCTTGACGGCTTCCTGTTCTGGTGCAGGCTGGCCCATCACCGCGCCCATCTGGTCGTAGGCCCACTTGAGCAGCTCCTCGGTGGTCTGCCAGCCCACGCAGGCGTCCGTCACCGACACGCCGTACTTGAGCTCGGCAGGATCGGCGGGAATGCTCTGCTTGCCCTCGATCAGGTTGCTTTCCAGCATCAGGCCGACCAGCGCGTCGTTGCCCGCCACCCGCTGAGCAATCACGTCATGCCAAGCGCCGAGCTGCTTTTCAAATTGGTAGCTGCTGTTGTGGTGCGAGCAGTCCACCACGATGCCCGCCGTGACCCCAGCGTCGGCCAGCAGCCCCAGCGTTTCCTGCACGTGCTCGGCGGCGTAGTTGGGGCCAAACCGCCCGCCGCGCAAAATCACGTGGCCGTCGGGGTTGCCTTTGGTCGAAACGACTGCCGCTTGCCCTTCGTCGGTAATGCCCAGAAAAGTATGCGGTTTGCCTGAACTGACAATGGCGTCTACCGCCAGCTTGATATTGCCGCCTGTGCCGTTTTTGAAGCCCACCGGAGTCGAGATGCCGCTGACCATCGCGCGGTGCGTCTGCGACTCGGTGGTGCGCGCGCCGATGGCGGCCCAGCTGAGCTGATCGTCAATGTACTGCGGCACGAACGGATCGAGCAGTTCGGTGCCCACCGGCATGCCGAGTTCATTGATCTTGAGCATCAAGCGGCGGGTTTTGCTGAGGCCCAGGTTGAAGTCGTTTTTGCCGTCCATGTGCGGGTCGTTGAGGTAGCCGCGCCAGCCGACGGTGGTGCGCGGCTTGTCCATGTAGACGCGCATGACGATTTCTAAGCGGTCGGCGTACTGGGTGCGGAGTGCGGCGAGGCGGCCAGCATAATCCAGCGCCTGCGCTTCGTCGTGAATGCTGCACGGCCCCACGATCAGCAGCAAGCGGGGGTCTTGTTTGTTGACGATGCGCTCCACGCTAGCGCGGGACGCGGTGACAGTCGCTTCGGCGGCGGCGCTCAGCGGCTGCTCGGCTTTGAGATCACGCGGCGAGGTGAGCGGCTCAAAGCGGGTGACGTGGGCGTTGGCGATGGGCTGCGCGGTGACTGGAGTTGCTGGAGCGACTGTATTTGCTGAATCTGACATGGCTCTCCTCGGGACTTCTTCGGGTGCTGATTTAAGGGCTTCTCAACGAAAAAACCCCGTCCGGTACGAATTTCCGGGCGGGGCGCGGCGGCAACGCGACTTAAGCCCGGAAAACTCCGAACCAATAAAAAAAGCCGAATCCATTGAAAAAGAACGTGCCGCTGCTGGACATAGCGCTACTGTACGCCCGCTTCGCGGCGGCAGATGCGGGGTGGGCTAGACTACTTTTAGCGCCCTTGCCGAACCCGGCTTGCTAGGCCAGCCAGCTTGCCCAGTCGGTAAAGTCGGGCACCACCCGCACCGCTCCCGCCGAGAGCAAAGCCGCCTCCGTCTGGCTGGTGCTGAGGGCCACCACCGTGCAGCCCGCGCCCGCCGCGCTCAGCACGCCATTGACCGCGTCTTCGTGGGCGAGGCAAGCGTCGGCGCTCAGGCCCAGCAGCGCCGCGCCGCGCTCAAACGGCTCGGGATGCGGCTTGCCCCGCGTCACGTCCTCGCCCATGATTCTGAGTGAAAAGCGCTCGACCAGCCCCAAAGCTTCCAGCCCAAACTCCACATTGACTTTATCGGCGCTGGTCACCAGAACATAAGGAATCTGGCGCTCCCTCAGAGCGTCCAAGTAAGCGCTGAGGCCCGCCACTTCGCGCAGTGCGCCGCGTGCCAGGGCGCGGTAACGCTCTTCTTTGACGTTGTGGAAGTTCAGGGCTTCACTTGGCGTCGGAACGCGTCCAGTCAGGCGCTGCATGATTTCAGGGTTGCGCCCGCCATCCACTTTGGTGTCGAGGTCATGCTCGGTCAAGCTCAGATTCAAGTGTGAAAGCGCGACTTCCTGCCAGGCTTGTCGGTGAAAAGCGTTGTTGCTCATCAGCACGCCGTCCATGTCGAACAGCACGCCGGAAGGGGTCAGCGGGAAAAGAGACATACCCTAGTTTAGGGCTTACTTGACGCTCAGCAGCAGGCCCGTAGGCGAGTATTCGGCCACCGTCGCCGTGTCGCTGGCGGCCAAAGCAGGCAGCGCCGAGACCGTCACCGTGCCGCTGAGCGTGCCGAGCGAAATACGCGGCGGGTAGACGCCCAGCGTTCCGGCCACAAACCGCAGCAGCGGCGCAGTGCCCGACTGGGCCGCGTAACTCTGGCTGGCAGGGTGATACGGCTGACCCAGATCGGTATTCACGACGCTGGCCAGGACGCTGCCCGCCTTGACATCCAGCGTCAGGGTGGCGGCCCACGTCGAGCCGGTGGAGGTATCGGCGGGCAAACTCAGCACCAGCACGCCGCGCAAATCGGCCGTGACGTTCTGGACTTGATCAGGCGTGATGAGCTGCGCCGCCTCGGCCACCTGCACCTGCCGCACTTTATCGCCCAATTTGGCCTTCAGTGCGCTGAGTTGAGCCAGACTGCCTGCACTGAGCGTGCTGGACTGACTGGCGCTGGCTTGACCCGACAACTCGGCCTGCACCGCCGCTTTGAGGGGAGCGACCTGCCCCCAGAAGCCGCCAATTTGCGCCGCCACATTCTGGGGAGTGCCGCTGACACCGCTTGACGTGCCGCAGGCGCTCAGCGCTCCAGCGCAGAGAAGAGGCAAAATCCAAAGTGAGCGGCGCATGAATGGGCTTAGCCTAGCTTGTTGGGGGGTATATCACAAGACTTTGGGGGAAAGCCCGTGAAGCCCTTCACATTTGAGCGGCGGTCTGACCCCCAGCACCACACCTGCTTTCGGAGGGAGCAACACCTTGTCCTAAGTCGGAGTGGTAGCTCTAAAAGCTCTCGCCATTACCGAGCACCGTAACCTGTGCAAAGGCGTAGAGTAAGCCATGACACAGCCAGAACAGACCCGGCAGAGGGAAGGCGAAATCCTGATTAGCGGCGTGGACACTGGACCCGAAAAAAGTGCCAACGAATCACCCACCGAAATGAGCGCCCGGCTGCGCGGCTTAGACGATCCCGAAGCCCGCAAGCGCCACGAGCCGGATAACGAAGACGGCTGAAACGCCACCAAAACAAAACCCAACACAGGCAAAGGCGAGTCGCGGCTTGCCTTCTTTTTTTGCGCTCTCAGACGAAATAAAGTGCTTATTGTGCAAGAAAAAATCCATGAAGCCGCCCGAACGCAAATTTTGATTGACAGCCTGCCAACACTTTGACAACATGGCCGCGTACTCCACAAAGCAACTGCTCCGATCCGCTGCCAATCAAAGCGGCCCTCGGCTTTTCATTCACCACTTCATTCACGGTTCATCCCCGGAGGCCCATGACCATCACTCTCTTTTTTCAGCAACTGCTCAATGCGCTGGCCCTCGGCGGCGTCTACAGCTTGGTGGCGCTGGGTCTGACACTGGTTTACGGCGTCATGAAAATTCCCAACTTCTCGCACGGAGCGCTCTACATGCTCGGTGCGTATATCAGCTACGCCGCGCTGACCAGTCTGGGGCTGCCGTATTTTCTGGCGCTGGGCCTCAGCGGAGTGGTGCTGGGGCTGCTCTCTGCCGGGCTGGAGCGGATAGTGTTTCATCCGCTGCGCCACGCCTCGCACGTTCACACCATGATCGCGGCAGTCGGGGTGCTGTTTTTTATCGAGGCCGTCATCCGGTTGCCGTTCGTGTTCGGCTCTGACTTTTTGCAGTTGCCTTCGCCTCTGAGCGGCATCGTGAGTTTCGGCGGCGTGACCATCACCGCCCAGCGGCTGCTGATTATCGGAGCGTCGGTGGTCATCATGGGCCTGCTCTATTTTTTCCTCAAACGCACCCTGGTCGGCACCACCATCGAGGCGATGGCCCAAAACCGCGAGGGCGCACGCCTGATGGGCATCAACGTTAACGGCGTGGCGATGCTGACCTTCGGCATTTCGGGCCTCCTCGCCGCCGTCGCCTCCACCCTCTACGCGCCCACCGCGCTGATCTCGCCTTCGATGGGCGAGGTGATGAACCTCAAAGTCTTTGCCATCATCATCCTCGGCGGGATGGGCAGCGTGCCGGGCGCGGTGGTCGGCGCATTTTTGCTGGCCCTGGCCGAGGTCTTCGGCGGCGTGATCGTCGGCGCTGATTTTGCCGACATCGTGGGCTTCGCTCTCTTAGTCTTGGTGCTGGCGTTCAGGCCGCAGGGCCTGTTTCGGAGCGGCGCATGACACCGCAGATTACTTTCAAGTCGGCCCTGCCCTGGCTGATCGTGTTCGCGCTGGCGGCCCTGATTCCCGTGTTCACCAGCAACCGCTACATTCTGGACGTCGCCGTCAACATCATGATCTGGACGATTGCCGCTTACGGCCTGAACGTGATGCTGGGCTACGCGGGCATTTTACAACTCGCTCACGCCGGATTTTTCGGCATAGGCGCGTACACGGTAGGCATTTTGACCCTCAAGGCGGGCTGGAGTTTCTGGCTGGCCTGGCCCGCTGGGGTCGCGCTCTGCGCGGTGCTGGGCTTGCTGCTGGGCTTGGTGGCCTTCCGCACTGGGCGCGAGACCTTTCCGATCTTCACGCTGGGAGTGGGCGTCATCATCACCCAGGTCATCAACAAATGGAACGCGCTGACCGGCGGCAATGACGGCCTCAACGGCATTCAAGCCCCCAAAATCGGCAGCATTGATTTCGGGCGTGGCGCGGCTTTCTTTTACTTGGGCCTGATTACTTTGGGCGTGGTGGTCTTTTTGGTGGCGCGGGTCAGGTCGTCGATGTTCGGGCGCTCCTTGATCGCCATTCAGGGCAGCGAGGACTTGGCCCGCACGCTGGGCATCAACGTGTTTAGCCACCAACTGCGGGTGATGATGCTCTCCACCGCAATCGCCGGACTGGCGGGCGGCTTCTACGCGGTGTATATCGGCTTTATGGGCGCGGCGATTACCGGCGTGGCACAGACTTTCGTGGTGCTGCTGTACTTGTTGGTCGGCGGCGTCGGCACGCTGGCGGGGCCACTCATCGGCACAGCGCTGATGTTCTTTTTGGGCGAGCAACTCAAAAACTTCGGTGATTATCAGTTCATCGTGTTCGGGCCGCTGCTGATTTTGATGGTGATGTTCGCTCCCGGCGGCATCGCGGGCCTGTGGAGCAAGACCCTGTTCGCTCGGCGCAAGCCGCCCATAGACCGGCCCCCCGCCGACCGTTCACAGCAGGAGGCGACCGATGCTGGCGTTTAAGAATTTAGGAATCCGCTTCGGCGGCAATCAAGCGGTGGACAATGTCAGCGGCTCGCTGGCTCCCGGTAAGATCACCGCCATCATCGGCCCCAACGGCGCAGGCAAGACGACTTTTTTCAACATGCTCTCGGGCTTTTATAAACCGACCTCGGGTGTGGTGACACTCGATGAACAGCCGATCAGCGGGCGGCCTACCCACGAAGTCGTCGGGCGCGGCGTGGCCCGCACTTTTCAGACCACCACCCTCTACAAAAACCTCTCGGCACTGGAAAATGCCGTGCTGGGCCACCGCGTCCGCACCCGCGCCGGACTGTGGGACGCGCTGCTAAGGTCAGGCCGTGAGCAGCGCGACGAAAGCGTGAGCATCAAGGCTGCCCACTACGCCCTGACGCGGGTGGGTCTAGACCACAAAGCCCACCTGATCGCCGGTTCGCTGTCGCAGGAAGAACAAAAACGGGTCTCGATTGCCAGCGCTCTGGCGACCAATCCCAGCATCTTGCTCCTCGACGAACCCGCCGGGGGCCTGAACCCCGAAGAAACCGCCAAACTGATGCGCCTCATCCGCGAGTTGGTAACAGGCGGCCTGACGGTGGCGCTGATCGAACACAAAATGAGCCTCGTGATGGGGCTGGCCGATCACATCATGGTGCTGCATCACGGCCAACTCATCGCCGAGGGCACGCCCGCGCAGGTCAGCCAGAACCCGGCGGTGATTACCGCTTACCTCGGCACGCACGGCAGCGGCGGGCAACACGGCCAGCAGGCACAAGCGGGCAACCCACCCACCAACAACCCACCAAATAACAATCAAAACGGAGCCGCATGACCGCTTCTCGCCCCCCCTTAGACATTCAAAACCTAGAAGTCCGCTACGGAGCTTACGCGGCCCTGCAACACGTCAGCATGAACGTGGCTCCCGGCGAGATCGTGGTGCTGTTGGGCGCAAACGGCGCGGGCAAAAGCACCCTCTTCCGCACGCTGGCGGGCTTGCAGCGTCCGGCCAGCGGCACGGCCACTTACGGCGCGAGCCTCACGGGCGGCAGGCCAGAGCAGTGCGTGGCGCTGGGCGTGGCCCTGTGTCCAGAAGGCAGGCTGCTCTTTCCAGCGCTGAGCGTGGAAAAAAACCTGCGGCTGGGCGCGTTTCCGCACCGCAAGGACGCTAGCGGTAACGAAAAACAGCTCAAGCGGGTGTATGAACTCTTCCCCGATTTGGTCAAAAAAGCCCCCGACGCGGCGGGCAGCTTATCGGGTGGGCAGCAGCAGATGGTGGCGGTGGGCAGAGCGCTGATGGCCCGCCCCAGCTTGCTGCTGCTGGATGAGCCGAGTCTGGGCCTCGCGCCGCTGGTGGTCGAGCAGGTCTTTGGAGCCATCGAGCGGGTCAACGAGAGCGGCGTCAGCGTGCTGCTGGCCGAGCAAAACGCCTACGCCGCTCTGGCGATTGCCCACCGGGGCTACGTGATGGAAAGCGGCCAAGTCACCTTGGAAGGCTCCCGCGACATGCTGATGAACGACGACCGCGTGCGCAGCGCTTACCTGGGGGTATGAGACTTCACTTAGCGGAAGTTCAGGCCCAATTTGACGCCGGGTGAAATGGAGTTGCCGAGGGTATACCCCAAGCTGCCCTCCAAGAACACGGTGCTGAAACGGGCAATCCGGGCCTCGGCACTGGCCGACAGATAGGGCCGCACGAAAACAAACGCGCCGCCGTTGTGGGAGCTGAGATCCAGGCCCGCACCAACGGCGGCGCGAACAGGTGATCGAAGGTCGCCGTAGACCGGATAAGACGCGCTCAGATCGCCACCGAAACCGAGCGTGTAGCCCAAGATGCTCTGCACATTGACTCCCAGCCGCAGAGCGTAACGGTCGGTGTCATAGGTGCCTTGAATGCCCAATCCCACATCCGCGCCGCCGACGGAACTGGCCTGCGTGTAAAGGCCGAAATACGTCTGCGGCGCAGTTTGGGCGGCGGCACTGGAGAGGGCGGCGAAAGAAAGACTGGTCAGCAGCGATTTGAGAACGTTCACAGCGGCAGCTTAGAGCAAAACTTAGCGTCCATACTCACATTCTTCATAGAGGTATAAATGGGCTTTGCTATCCACGCGGCGCGGCGGCCTCCTCTTTTTGCAGCCACAGCACCAGAGCCTCGGCGCTGGCCGGGTTGGTGGCCAGCGGAATGTCGTGAACGTCGCACAGCCGCACCAGAGCGCTGACATCCGGTTCATGCGGCTGGGCGGTCAGCGGATCACGGAAGAAAAACACCGCCCGCACCTGCTCTAAGGCAATTCGCGCTCCGATCTGCTGATCGCCGCCCAGCGGCCCCGACAGCACCCGCTCGACTTGGAGGCCGGTCTGCTTTTGCAAAATGCTGCCGGTGGTGCCGGTGGCGACCAAATGAAATTGGGAAAGCAGCTCGCGGTGGGCCAGAGCGAACAGCGCCAGTTCCAGCTTTTTTTTGTCGTGGGCGATCAGGGCGATCTGGTGCTTGCCGCTGCGGGCGGCAGCGTCGGATTGAGATTCGGGAGAGGCCATAGCAGCAGTCTAGAGGTATGCCAAACTCAATCCGTGCCGCCTACCATCCGCTTGCTCCAAGCCAAGGACGCCGCCCCCTACCGCGAGTTGCGCCTGCGTGCCCTCACCGAAGACCCCGCCGCGTATCTCACCAGCGCTGAGGAGTATGCCCAGCGCTCACCAGACGAGATTGCCGCCCGACTCGGGGCGACCGAGCAAGCCCTGACGCTGGGCGCTTTTTTGAAGACTAAACTCATTGGAATGGCCACCCTGGTGCGGCTGGAGCGGTACAAACAACGTCACCGTGCCGATGTGGTCAGCGTGTACGTAGCTCCAGAAGCGCGGGGGCGCGGGGTGGCCGCCGAGTTGATGCGGAGGTTGATTGATCAGGCGCGGCAGCAAAAGGGACTGGAAGTTCTGGGGCTAAGAGTCACCGAAACGCAGGTGGCCGCCCGCCGACTCTACGAAAAGCTGGGCTTTGAACTCTGGGGCGTGCAGCCAGATGCCCTGCGCAAGGGCGAAGCGGCGCTCACTGAGCTGCATTTGCAACTGAAACTGTAACTGCCTGTTCGTGAAGGCCAGCGCCCCCGCTCTCTATCAAACCTGAGGGCCGCCTGCGCTGGGCCTTCTCGCCTCCACCTCAAGCAGTGAAGCAAGGAAGGCCAGCTCATCAACACGGTCAAGCGGACGCTGCCTGATCGGCAGGGCCAAAAGCAGAGGGCCAACGCCTCAGTTTCAGGCGTGCGGGTGAATCCTCTCACGGCGCAGGCTCCCAAGGGTACCAAGTTTGCCGTGATCCGAGCGGCGGCGCACGAATCATTGATCTGTCGCGGGCCAGTGCAAATGACGGCGCAGTGAGCAGAGGCGGGCGCGGCTTGGGAGGCCCAGACGGTCGAAATGACCCGCCCAAATTGCCTTCACGCTAAGCCTTCACTCGCTCAACCAGTTCCCCTGCTTTATGGCGGGGGTTTTGCCATGCTCCGGTTTGGCATACTCAGGGTCATGAAAGGAGCCGACGCCGAAGACCGCGCCCTGAGCGAACTCTTGGCCCTCGGCCACACCTTGCTGGCCCGCAATTACCGCATGCGGGGCGGCGAGATTGATCTGGTGACGATGCACGGCGGGGTATTCGTGTTTAGCGAAGTGCGCCAGCGCCGCAGCGCCAAGTACGGCAGCGCCCTAGAGAGCGTCACGCCGCGCAAACTAGAGTTGATGCAGCGCTCAGCGCTGAGTTACCTGATTCGAGAACACGGGCGCGACGATTTGCCGTGCTTGCTGCAAGTCATCAGCATCGAAGGCGAGGCGGCGATCGGAGCGCTGAGCATCACGCCGGTTGAGTGAAGAGATCCCAAAAGAACGCCCCCGCTCGATAAGAACGGGAACGCGCTGAAGTTGAGTTTTGGTGCTTAACCCTGCTTGCTGGAGGGAACGCTGCGGGCTTCTTCAAGGTCTTTTTGCTTTTTGACGCCCTCGTGCTCGTTGTTGCGCGGCGCTTCAGCCTCGCGGTCATTGGCCGACTTGAACGAAGGCTTATGGCCGTCCGCAATTTCGTGGACTTCTTTTTCATTGCGGTCGTACTGATCGGGCAAACTGGTGTGGCCCTTGTTCTTATCGTCTTTATCAGGCATAGCAGCAGTTTGAGGGACTGAGCGCGGAGTGGGCTGACACCACCCATAAGGCCCCTTCAGAAATTAAAGTTTCTATAAGTTCGCGCTGTTTCACAATTTGGGCAAGGTCACGCCGCGCTGTCCTTGGTATTTGCCCGCTCTGTCGCGGTAAGTCACTTCAGGGCGCTCGCCTTCAAAGAAAAGAAGCTGGACACAGCCTTCAAAGGCGTACATCTTGGCCGGCAAAGGCGTGGTGTTGGAGAACTCCAAGGTGACATGGCCTTCCCAGCCGGGTTCCAATGGCGTTACATTTGCGACGAGTCCGCAACGTGCATAGGTCGATTTCCCCAATGCCACCACCATGACGTTGTCGGGAATCTGCAGATACTCCAGACTTCTGGCCAGAGCAAAGGAGTTGGGCGGAATGATAATCTCTTTGGCCTGAACGTCAACAAAGCTGCGCTCGTCAAAGTGTTTGGGGTCGACGATGGCGCTGTTGACATTGGTGAAAATTTTCCACTCGTCGGCGCAGCGCAGGTCGTAGCCGAAACTGCTCAGGCCGTAGCTGATGACGTGCTGGTTTTCGGTTGTCCGTACCAAGCGGTCTTCAAACGGTTCGATCATGCCTTTTTGCGCCAGCTCACGGATCCGCCAATCGGGAAGAATACTCATGTCCGGCAGTCTAGCGGGCAGCCCCGCCTTTCGCTGTCTGGGTTAAGCTGGGGGGCGTGCCGGCTCCATTTTCTTGTCCGTCCTCTCCCCTGCGCGTGGCCGTCATCAGCGATGTTCACGGCAACGCTTTTGCTCTCAGGGCCGTGCTTGACGACCTGCGAGACGCCGCCCCCGACGTCGTGTTCAACCTCGGCGACCAGGTTGAAGGCGCGGCCAATCCTGCTTTGGCGTATCAGTTGCAGGTCAAGCTCGGCGCAGTGGAAGTGCGCGGCAACAACGAAGAAAAGCTGTGGCCGAACGGGCGTCGCAACCCGCTCAGCCAAAAATACGGCGCTTGGCTGGAGCAGCAACTTACCCCAGAAGCGCTCGCCCGCCTCGCCGCTTTGCCGCTGACGGCGTGGGTAGAAGACGTGCTGGCCTGTCACGGCACGCCGACCTCAGCTTGGGACAGCTTGCTGTGGGTCTGGCAACCCACGAATGAGGGCGGCTTTTACCGCAGCCGCGATCCCCGCGAACTTCGCCGGATGTTGGAACCGCTCTCGGCGGGCGTAGTGGTCTGCGGCCACACCCACCGAGCGGGCAGCACGCGGGTGGGCGACACGTTGGTGGTCAATGCCGGCTCGGTTTCCGATCAGGTCGACGGCGATCCCCGCGCCCGCTGGACACTGCTGGAGCGGCGAAGCGGGCGCTGGACAGCCGACTTCCGCGCTGTCCCTTACGCTATCGCGGCGGCGACGCACTGGGCAACCCAACACAGCCCTTTCGGTGAGGGCCAAGCGGCGCTGCTGGAAAGCGGCGAGATGACCGTTCGCGGCGAAGCGGCACTGACGGCAGGCGGGCCGTAAACTAAGCAGATGCCCAAGAAAACGGTGTTGATTGGTGCGCTCTGCGCCGCCGCGTTCACCAGCGCTGGATTTGCACAATCCGCTGCGCCCGCTTCTCCGTGTGGCGGGAAAGCGGGCTTGCCGAGCTGGTTTGCGGCGGGAGTCTATCAAGGAACGCTCGGCGGCCAGCCGATCACGTTGCAGCTCAAGCGGCCCGCTGAGAACAACGACGAAGTGGGCGCGTATTTTTATCAGTCGCGTCAGATTGATCTGACGCTGCACGGCAGCCGCAGAGGCAAAGCCCTGATTCTGGCCGAGGAAGTCTGGAGCGGGCCGGAAAAGGGGCTGCAAACCAGCGGCTGCTTGGCGCTGACTCGTGTTAGCGACTCGCTGACGGGAACGTGGAAAAGCCCGGCAGGCAAGCGTCTCGCGGTCAGTCTCAAGCCGCTGAAGATGGCTGCTGTACCGCTCAAGCTCCTCGATACCGCGCAAGTCAGGAAACTGCGGGCCGAGCAGCCACTGGATTTTCTTAAGCTCAACACGGCTTGGCCCAGACGGGCAGATTCAGAAGGCAACGTCGAGGAGCCGCTGACCGGGATCGTTTATCCGCGTGTGGCGGGCGCTTCGGCGGCGCTGGCCGGAACGCTGCAAGACCGGCAACTGGCGGCGGCCCAGAGCGCTTTGGAGTGCCAAGCCCAACTTGGGGACAGCGCAGGCAAGGGCGACGGCTTCACGCTGGAAGCGCAAGTGACCCGCCTGACGCCCAAGCTGGTCAGCCTCCACGAGAGCGCTGCGTATTACTGCGGCGGCGCACACCCCGACAATTTCGATGAGGGCGTGATCCTCAGCCGCGTCAGCGGGCAAAGCGTCAAGGTAACGGCGCTGTGGCCGGGGCTGAGTGGGGCCAAGCAACTGGCGCTGTATTTGGCGGCCTACCCCAGCGACGGCGGCGATCCCGAGTGCTCCAGCCTCATTCAGTCGTCTGCCGAGCCGTCCAGCAGTGATCCCCAATTTGCGGCTTGGCTGACGCCTAAGGGTCTAAGTGTGGTCCCCACCTTTTTGCCGCATGTCGCCGCCACCTGTGCCGAAACGGTCACGCTTGGTTACGGCCAACTGCGCCCACTCGCCGACGCAAAAGGAAGATATTTCAACGATCTCTACCCCCGCTGAACTCTCCCCAGCGGTTTAGAACCTGCTCATACTCAGCGCATCACCGCGCACGACCATAGGGTATGGAACAACGTCAACTCGGTATCGGCGGCCCGAAAGTCTCTTCTGTCGGCCTCGGCTGCAACAACTTCGGCGGACGACTCGATCAGGATGCGACCAACGCGGTGGTCAGCGCAGCGCTCTCACAGGGCATCACTTTGTTTGACACCGCCGACGTGTACGGCAATCAGGGCGGCTCGGAAGAAATGCTGGGCAAGGCGCTAGGCAAAGAGCGCGGGGCCATCGTGCTGGCCAGCAAATTCGGGCACGATATGGGAGCAGACGGCAAGGGAGCCGATCCCGCTTACATCCGCAGAGCGCTGGACGCCAGCCTCAAGCGCCTCGGCACCGATTACTTGGACTTGTACCAGCTGCACACCCCCGACCCGCTCACGCCGCTGGCCGACACCCTCGGCACGCTGGACGAACTCGTCAAGGAAGGCAAGGTGCGGGCGGTGGGCTGCTCCAATCTTCCGGCGGCGCAGGTATACGAAGCCGCCCAAATCGCCAAGGCAAAGCAGCAGACGGCATTTATCTGCGCTCAGGACGAATACAGCCTGCTGGTGCGCGGCATCGAGCACGACCTGATTCCGGCGCTGGCGGATTTGGAGATGGGCCTGCTGCCGTATTTTCCGCTGGCCAGTGGCCTGTTGACCGGCAAATATCAGCCGGGTATCTTACCTGCCGGAACGCGCTTCGCGTCCTCAAAAGGCGCACAAGACCGCTACATGACCCCGGAAAACTGGGCGAAGGTGCAGGCGCTACAAGCCTTTGCCACCGCCAGAAACCACACGCTGCTGGAATTGGCCTTCAGTTGGCTGGCCGCGCAGCCGGTGGTCAGCAGCGTCATTGCCGGAGCCACCCGCCCAGAACAGATCGAGCAGAACGTGGCGGCGGCAGATTGGCAACTGAGCGCCGAAGATTTGAGTGAGATTGACCGGATCACCGCAGGGGAAGTCGCGGCAGCTTAAGGCATTGGTCAAAAAATAAACTTCTTTTTGACCGACCAACGGTAGTGAAGTGTTTGGACAGATGGCTGAGTGTGCTTTTGGCTCAGCCGTCCATTCTTCTAAATGCCCTAACGCTCCACCAGCTTCCATGCCCGCACGTCCAGCAAGCCGCGCGGCGTCAGCTTGAGATCGGGAATGACGCTGAGGCCCAGAAAGCTGAGGGTGGTCAGGGCTTCGGGGAGCGGGCAGCCGCGCTGGTGCAGAGCTGATTGGATAGTGCGAACGAGGGCGGCGACTTCGGCGGGTGGCAAATTACTCATCAGGCCGCCGTAGGGCAGCGGCAAGCTCGCCACCACTTGCCCGCCGTCCACGACCACCACACCGCCGCCGAGCCGCTGAACTTCCAGTCCCGCCGCTTTTATATTGGCGTCACCACTTGGCCCCAAAGCTCCGGCGATGACCAGATGGTGCGCGTCGTGCAGCACGCTGAGGGCCACCGCGCCCCGCTGAAGCCCGATGCCGCTGGTCAGGGCGGCGCTGACGAGGCCGCGCCCGTAGCGGTCAGCCGTCACCAACTTGGTGTCGCCGCTGCCGGAAGGGGCGACATACGTTTCAATTTGGTCGGGCCGCACGCCAATCACAGGCCAGTCAGCAGGCACGCTGAGATCGGCCTCAGCCAGTCCCGCCACGTCAACGCCGCCGCCCAGCAGCGCAGGAGTAGTAACAGGCGCGTCCAAACTGGCGAGCGGCTGCCCGCCCAGCCAGCACTCGGCCACCTTAAAGTCTTGGAGGTCTTCAAACAGTACCAGATCAGCGCGGAAGCCTGCCGCCACCACGCCGACATCCATCAAATTCCAGTACTCGGCGGCGTTGCAAGTCGCCAAGCTCAGCGCGTAAAGGGGATCAATGCCGGAGGCGACCAGGCGGCGCAGTTGATGGTCCAAGTGGCCCTTTTCAAGGAGCCAGTCGGCGCTGATGTCGTCGCTGACCAGCAGGGCGCGGCGGGGTTGGCTGCGCAGCACGGGAATTAGGGCGTCCAAATTGCGGGCGGCGGAGCCTTCGCGCACCATCAACCACAGCCCGGCCCGCACCCGCTCGCGTGCCTCGGCCTCGGTGGTCGCTTCGTGGTCGGAGTGCATGCCCGCCGCCGCGTAAGCTTGCAGGGCGTCACCCGACAGGCCCGCCGCGTGGCCGTCGATGCGCCCACCCCGCGCCGCTTGCAGAATGGCCCAGACCTCGGAGTCAGCGCTCAAGACGCCTGGATAATTCATCATTTCGGCGAGGCCCAGCACGCCCGGCACTGCTAGGCCGCGTGCGATGTCGGCGGCTCCAAGCTGTGTGCCGCCCTCCTCAAACGAACTGGCAGGCACGCACGAAGGCTGCGAGCCCCACATCCTCAGACCACTTTTCTCGCCCGCTTCCAGCATCCAGCGCAGGCCCACTTCGCCCAGCACGTTGACAATTTCGTGCGGCTCGGCCACGACTCCGGTGGTGCCGCATGGCCGCACGGCGCGGGCAAAGCTGGCAGGTGTCAACATACTCGATTCGATGTGAATGTGGCCGTCAATCAGGCCCGGCGCGAGGTATTTTCCGCCCGCGTCCACAAGTTCTGGAGCCTGATAATCGGGGCCGATGGCGGCGACGTAACCGCCTGCTATCGCCACGTCACCGCTGAGCAGTTCGCGGGTCGTCACGCTGACGATCTGGGCGTTCCGGATGACCAGGTCGGCAGGTTCTTGGCGCAGCGCGACTCGCACGAGGCGCTGGCGCAGGGTGGTTTCGGGGCTGGGACTCAGGCTGGGGTCGGGCATGGCCTACTGTAATGCAGTTGAATGGAGATGAGGAGGCTTGGAGGCTTTCGCTGTTGGCTTTTGCCCCACCCCCCAGCCCCCGCCCCAGTGGGGCGAGAGAGCTAGTCGCTACGCTCGGCATGGAGCTTCCAGCGTTCTGGCAGGCCGCTTGCGCCAACCCTCCAGACTGTTGGGCGGTCAAGTTGTGGGCGCTGTGAAAAAGACCTGCCCATAATGGGCGAGTGGGAAAGCGGTATTCGGGTCAGGCTTTTGGCCCTTCCAGCTTGACTGGTACAGCTCGTAGAAAGGGGGAGGAGGTGAGCTGAAGTGGCGTCGCAGTATTACTTTTCAGTTACAGCGTCCAAAACTTTTTCAAGTCTTACTTACAGAAAAACTAAGTTAAGCGCCCTACCCAGCCGCCATCAAGCAAAACTCTGCTTGGGAGGCTCCGGCAGCTTGTAGGCCAAGTAAACGCTGGGCAGCAGCAGCAGTATGGAGACCAGCGCGGCAGTCGTCGGCGTGGTCGCGTCGGCCAAGAAGCCCACCAAAAAGATCAGCAGGCCCGCCACGCCCCATGAAAAGCCCATCATGATGCTGCTGGCCACGGCCACGTGCTCCGGCGCGTATTCCTGCGCGGTGACGATGCCCACTGGAACACTGGAATTGACCGCCGCGCCCACCAAAAAGGTCAGGGGGTAAAACCACCACTGGCCGGGGTTGGAGTAAATCAGGATGGCGAACAGCGGCAAAGTCGCCAGAATCGCGGACTTGAGCACCGGCACCCGCCCGATCTGGTCGGAAATACGCCCGCCCACGATGCCGCCCACCGCCGAGGCCACCGCGAAAATCGCCAGTGTGATGGCCACCTCGCGCAGGCCGTAGCCGCGTGCCACCAAGATAAAAGGCAACATGGCGTTGTAACCGATGCTGGCAAAGCTCCGCAGCACCGCCATGCCCCACAGCGTCACCATCGGCCCCCTGAAAATACCGAGGTAGGCTTTGACGGTCAGCCGCTTGGCGGTTGGATGATAGTCCGGCGTAATGGCGTAACTGACAGCGCCAATCACCAGCCCAATCAAACCGAACCAGTGCAGGTTCGCCAGGCCCGCGCTGGCAAACACCGGGCCGAGCGCCATGCCCGCCGTGCCGCCCGCGCTAAACAAGCTGGCCCACAAACCGCGTTTGGCCTGCGGACTCGAACGCGCCACGTAAGCCGCGCCCGCCGGATGAAAAAAGCCACTGCCCAAACCCGCGACGGCCACCAGCAGCACCAACATCCCGAACCAGGGCATGAAGCCGATCAGGGTCAAGCCCAGTCCGGTGAAGACTGGCCCGAAGGCGGCCATGGCGCGGCTGCCGAGCCGCTCGCCGATGACCCCCAGGAGCGGCTGCAACACGCTGCTGGTCAGCGAAAAAATGCTGGAAAGCAGCGTGATGGCCGCGATGCTCACCCCAAATTTGGTGTGCAACTCTGGCCCCAGCGGGGTGAGAATAGCCCCGTAAGCGTCGTTGATGAGGTGGCCCAGCGTCACTGCCGTCGCAATCGCTGCGCCACCTTGAAAAGTGCGTACCGTCACCGTTCCCGTACTCATGCTGACCTCACCCATGTTCGCTGCTTTCAAGTCTAAGAACTTTCAGCTTTAAGCTAACACGCTCAGGGTTGGGCGGCAGTAAGCCAAATGTATTAGCGGCTTCAAGTCATGAGACAGCAAGGGAAGCCCACTTCTGCCTCCCCTTTTGCTCATGAGATTTAAACCTGCTCCTATCTCACCCGCGTGCCGCTCGGCAAATCCAGCCCCGTGCCCAGCAAATCCAAATTCCCCTCTGCGTCCTCGGCTGCCAGGATCATGCCCTGCGACTGAATGCCGCGCAGCTTGGCGGGCTTGAGGTTGGCGACCAGCACCACTTTGCGGCCCACCAAGTCTTCCGGCGCGAACCACTGGCGAATCCCGCTGACCACCGTGCGCTCCTCTGAGGTTCCATCGGCATGGCCCATCTTGACCGTCAGTTTGAGCAGCTTGTCGGCTTTGGCCACCGCTTCGGCGGCGATGACTTCCACGATGCGCAGATCAATTTTGGCGAAGTCGTCAATACTGATCAGGTTGTCTGTTTCAGTCTGGGGTTCGGGCGCGGGCGCAGCCTCGGCGGGTTTGGCAGGCGTCTCTTGGGCAGGAGCTTGTACGGTCATGGTTTTGCCTTTCTTCTCTTGAGTCGGCTGAGGCTGGGCGGTGGGCGCGGCTTCGGCTGCACCTTCTTTGAGCTGTTCCGGCTTCGGAAACAACACCGGCCCGCCCAACACCCGCGTTCCTCCGGCGATCAACCCCCAAGCAGGCGTCAAGGTATAGCTTTGCCCGCCGAGGCCGAGTTGCTCCCGCAGAGCGCGGGATTTGCTGGGAATAGCGGCTTCCAGGGCCACGCTCGCCACCCGCAGTCCCTCGGCGGCGGTGTACAGCACGGTATCGAGTTTGGCCGCGTCGTCAGGGTTTTTGGCCAGCGCCCAGGGCGCACTCTCAGCGATGTAGCGGTTGAGGTCGCGCACGAATTCCATGGCGGCTTCCAGCGCCATATTGACCTTGAGATCGCGCACCAGCACCATGATCCGGTCCGGCAAGGCCAGCGCCGCCGTCCGGATGCCTTCTTCGCGCACGCCCAGCGGCCCAGACGCAGGCAAGATGCCGTCCCGGTATTTCTGAATCATGCTGACGGTGCGCGAGAGCAAATTGCCCAAGTCGTTGGCGAGGTCGGCGTTCTGACGGTTGATCAAAATGCCCGCGCCATAAGGGCTGTCGGCGCTGAGGGTCGCCTCGCGCAGCAAGGTGTAGCGCACCGCGTCCACCCCGTAGGTTTCGATCAGCTCCACCGGATCGATGGCGTTGCCCAACGACTTGCCCATCTTGCGTCCGTCCTCAGCCAGAATGTGCGCGTGGACGACTAATTTTTGGTAAGGGGCCACGCCCGCCGCCCTGAGCATGGTGGGCCAGAAAATCGCGTGCGGCTTGAGAATATCCTTGCCCACCACGTGCCAGGCGTAGTCAAACCATTCGGGGTGCCCCTTGCTGCTCGGCGCGGAAAGGTAGTTGAGCAGCGCATCGAACCAGACGTAAGTGACGTGATCGGCGTCCCAAGGCAGCTCGATGCCCCACGGCACCCGGCTCTTGGGTCTGGAGATGCTGAGTGGCCCGATCGGTTCACGCAACATTTCAATCACTTCATTGCGGTAGCCCACCGGCTGAATGAACTCGGGGTGGGTCTGGATATGTTCGAGCAGCCACGCCTGATACTTCTCCATATTGAAGAAGTAATTGGCCTCGCGGCGCAGTTCCGGTGGGTCCTTATCACCGGGGAAACGCTTGACGCCGTCCGGCCCCGGCACCAGTTCCTTGTCGGTCACGTAGCGCTCGGCCCCCACCGAGTACAGGCCCTCATATTCGGCGAAGTAAATGTCGCCCGCTTCATAGACCCGCTGCAAGACGCCCTGCACATACTTCTTGTGCCGCGACTCGGTGGTGCGGATAAAGTCGTCGTAGCTGATATTGAGCCGGTCCCACAGGCCCTTGAAGGCCCGCTGAGCGAGGTCGTCCACAAAGCTCTGCGGGGTGCGTCCGGCTTTGGCGGCGGCCTTGCTGATCTTTTCGCCGTGTTCGTCGGTTCCGGTCACGAAATACACGTCATAGCCGGCGAGGCGGTGATAGCGGGCAATCGCGTCGGTCAGGATTTTTTCGTAGACGTGGCCAATGTGCGGCGCTCCGTTGGCGTAGTCAATAGCGGTGGTGATGTAGAAGGGCTGTTTGGCGCTGGGGTCTTTAGGGGTGTCGGACATGGGAAAGGCTCCTTAATCGCCGCCGACTTGAGGGTACAGTCTTGAATACACAGTCGGGGCGCAACTTCAACACAATAGCTTGTAGACGAAAATAAAAAGCGGGGCCTTTTCCAACCTTCTCGGAAAAAGCCCCGCTCGCACTGCCCCTTCGGCAGCTAGCGCGGGGGCATTCGCATCAATTGTACGTCGCGGCGGCGGGTCATGCTCCCAATTTAGCGCAACGAAGCAGGCGGCAAATCAGCGGATTGGCTTAGCGAGCGCCAAGCGGCCCGTCCGTCCCCAGATCAGAGCGCCCAGCGCCAGCACACCGGCCAAAATAATCACCAGTCCGGCGTTGCCCACCAACAAAAAGGCCAGCGGCAGAGCGGTGGCAATCAGCACCGGGGGCCAGAAGGCAGTCCCGATCGCCCGTAGCGCCAGCATAGTTGCCACCACGCTGCCGAGCAGTCCCGCCCAGACCATCGGCAGGTAGCTCATCAGCACGCCGCCGAAAGTCAGGCCGACCAGCACCGCCAGCGAGGCGAGCGCCACCTGCGCCGGAGTGGTTCGCAGTCCGCGCAGCCACGCCCACAGCGCTCCGAAGAGTACGGCCAGCAGCAAGGCCAGAGGCGCGAAGCTGTAGAGCTTGCTCAGGGTTTCGCGCAAACTGGCGCTGCTGAAGGTCATCGACACGTCCTGAGCCGTGATCACGTCCTTGAGATTCCAGGTCAAAGTGCTGCCGCCGAGGCTGCGGGCGGTTTGGGTGGGCGGCAAGCTGTAGCGGGCAAACTTGGCGGCCTCATTGGTCTTGACGCTCAGCTCGAAATCCTTGATCGGCTCGCGGCGGCTGGCCAGCAGGTAACTCCAGCCGCGTGCGCCTTGGTGGGCGTAGGTGACTTGCACTTTGACGGTCTGCTTCGGCTGAATCTGGGCTTGCCAGCGGCTGCCGCTACTCAAATCGGCGGCGGTCAGCTCTTTGCCGTCCACCAGCACCTTAAAGCCCGACAAAGTACCACTGCCGTTGGGCAAGGGAAACTGAAAGCGGGCGAACACGGGACGGTCAAGCGGGTTGGTGAAGGCATATTCGGCAGCGAAAGTGGCGTTGTAGTAGGTGCGCTTGGCTCCACGTGCTGGCGTCACGAAATCCAGATTGACCTTGACCCGCGAGGTGTCGAGCTTGATCGGTGACTCGGTGGTGAGTGTAGCCTGACGAGTAAAAATTACGTCCTGCCCGCTGCGGCGAAACTTGTCCACCAACTTGATGACGTTCTCGCTGGTCGGGTCGGTCAGGTAAGGCGCGAGTGCGCCAACGCCCTGCTCGCCGACCCGTTTGAGCAGGCTCGGCGGCACGATCAGCGTGCGGGTGTAGGTGCTCTGGGTCAGGTAAGTAATGGTGGGAGAGTCTTGGGTGGTCGGCGCGGCGTCGAGGTCTGCGCCATTGCCGGCCCGCGCATTTTGGCCCACGCTGACGCGGCTGACCACCAAACTGCCCAGCACGTCCAGCGCCGCGAAAGTGAACGCCAATAGCAGCAGGGCGGCGGCCCACGCGCCCACCGGCGTACCCACCTCGCGCAGCCAAGTGGTGGACAGCAGATAATTCGGGCGGTCGCGCAGCCGCAAGGTCAGCAGTGTCAGCGCCCCGAAAAGGGCCACCAGCAGCACCAACCAAAACAGACTGTGCCAACCAGAAAACAACGACCAGAACGAATCCAGCGCCACTTGAACCATACATCCTCCTGACCCGCTCTGCCGACTTATTTGTGCTGATTTTGTAGATCTGCCCTCAATTGTAGACGACGGCTTATGAGTAATACACTCAAGATGTGTAAATTACTCAGATGAGTACACTTCTACAATATGTTTGCACTTGGTATAATTTTGTATGACCACTTCAGATCAGTCCGCGTTTGGGCAAGCCCGCGCCGAGTCTCAGTCTCTACCCAGCAAGCCGGACAACGCGACGCTGCTCAGGCTCTACTCGCTTTATAAGCAGGGCAGTGAGGGCGACGTGACGGCCGAGCGGCCCGGCGGTTTTGATTTCGTCGGGGCGGCCAAATACGACGCTTGGGCAGCGCTGAAAGGCAAGTCGCAGGCAGACGCGCAAGCCGAGTATGTGGCGCTGGTGGAAAAACTCAAGGGGGACTGAGGGTTCGGCTGAGTTGGAAGAGAATCTTCACGCCTTAGCTTTCTGCCTTCGCGTTGGCCTTCCCCACCCCCCCCC